>JAZDHJ010000021.1:0-6161 GCA_043805995.1 Candidatus Uhrbacteria bacterium | reverse complement strand
TACAAAAACGGCACCCTAATGGATCGTATCAATCGTGAAAATCCAACCTAACTATTAATTACTACTGTCGCCTGAATGTGACACGTTTGCTGAACTGAAAACTGTGACATCTTTGCTGATTGACAACATCGTTTGTGTGTGGAAAAATAAAAAAAACTTGGTCTAAAATAACTTACATGTTATAAAAGAAATATATGAAAAATATGATAACTTTTAAACAAATAAAAAAGGAATTTCTAAGTAATCCTGAAAACAAAAAAGAGTACGACCGACTTGCCCCAGAATTTGCGGCAATTAAAAAAATGATTCAAAAAAGAATTGCTAAAGAAATGACCCAAAAAGCTCTGGCTAAAAAAATCAAAACCAAACAATCGGCAATTTCTCGTTTCGAATCGGGGAAGAGTAATCCAACAGTGGGCTTTCTAAGAAAAGTAGCAAAAGGACTTGACGCCAAGGTAAAAATTACGATTTCATAAATAAAAATGCCTGGAAAATTTTTTCCCAGGCATTTTTTCTTTTCCAAGTTTTATTTCTTAAAAACAAAATACAAAATCGCCAAAAGGATAATCCAAGCAACACCAACCGCATCCATAATCTTCATCCATTTTTGAAACTCGTTCCAGTCACTCCAGCTACCAAATTTCCAAGATAACCGACGACCAAATAATGTCGAGATAATCAAGACCGGAATACCGACGATTGGAATAAGCGAGAGCAAAAACAAAAGATATAACCTGGCTCCGAGCGTCCAGCCTTGAGTAAAAAACAAAGCGCCGAACGACGGAGTTCGCAGATATTTAGCTCGAGTTTTCTCTTCTGGCTCAAGGATTAAAGTAAACCCACAACCAGCACATTCCTCGTGCCATTCCTCGACCTTGGCTTTACAAGAACCGCAAAGTTTTTCCATACACCGAAAGTATAACAAAAAAACACCGGTTTTAAAACCACGGTGTTTTTCGGCAACAGAGGCAACAAAGGCATCGCCCCTCGACTCGGCTCGGGATCTTTGAGAGGCAACATTTGGTTTAAACTTATTTACATCGAATAAAGTTGAGTGGATTATACTTGGTCTTGCCCTCCATAACCTCAAAGTGTAAGTGGGTTCCGGTTGAACGACCGGTGGTTCCCATTTTGCCGAGCGCGTCGCCGGCGCTGACCACATCACCGACAGAAACAAAGAATTTGGAAAGGTGGCCGTATCGAGTCACATAACCATCGCCGTGATTAATATCAACACAGTTACCATAACCACTAAACCAACTGGCACGTGTAACCGTGCCACCGCGAGCGGCATAAATATTGTTTATATAATCGCCGTCGACATCCAAACCAAAGTGGCTCCAACCATTATAATATTGGGTGATCGTGCAAAGATCGGTCGGCCAAACCCAACCGCCGGTGGCTGCGGCCGGAGCAGTACCGCCCACTGTGCCGGTGAAGACGCTAGTGGCTGGAGCGGTGTAACGAACCGGGGCGACGGTTGGTGGGGTGGCGTCAGGCAAAACCAGTGAAGCCCCGATTTTTAAGGAATCGGAAACCGACAAATTATTCGCCGCCAAAATCTTTTCTGAAGTGGAATTATATTTTTTAGAAATACTCGAGATAGTATCGCCGTTCTTAACCGTATACAAAACACCATCAACTGGCGGAATAATTAATTTTTGACCGGGGCGAATGGTGCTTCTGTAAGTTAAGTTGTTGGCCCAAAGAATGGAACTCAAACTTAAATTAAACTTTCCGGCAATCGAACCCAAAACATCACCTTCCTGAACCAGATATTCCTCAACCGAACTGCGAGGCGCCGAACTTTCGTCTGATTCACTAATCGTTGGAGCAGTGATGGCGCTACCGCCGAGAATAGTGGCTAAATTTTCCTCATAAAGAAGATCAATATCAACATCTTCGACTGACACGGAATATGTATCGGAATAATTAGAGGAAACCAAAGGCACCATCTGACCGGCCGAAACCTCGTCGATCAAACTGGAAGTGTCTTTATTAACCAAACTGTAAAGCAAACTTTTGGAACCAAAAGTTTCAGCTCGAACTTCACTGGCTTGAATGTTCACTACACTCGTCACCGCCGCCACCACCACAATCGCCGCATGAAAAACATAACGATTGGTAAAAAGAAACAGGAAACGATTTTTGGCTGGAATATAAAGACGCAATAACTGACGACGAACAAAAAAAGCCAATCGATAAATTGGCACGCCCAGCCTTAAAAATAAAACTCGACCGACAAACAAGGCTGGTTTACCAACAAACCTGAAAATCGACCGAGCATTTTGTTTCAAAAAAACCAAACCGCGAAGTGCGGAAAACAAGAAACGAACCAATGAATGTTTAATAGAGAATTTTATAGAAGTTCCTAAATTATTCTATCGAGTCGCAACACTGACGGCGCGTTTTGCTAACCTCAGCCAACATTCCCGTTGCCACCCGACAAAATTTGGCTTATCCAAGCCTTAATTATGTTCTTCGACGTCCTTCTCTCGGTCTCAACGACCTCCAAGATACCATCTTGGCCGGTTTGGGTCAATCTCGAAATCGAAGCCAAAACAAAAATCCTGATTTTTTTAATCAGGATTTTTATTTTTTAACTTTTAAGAAGCCTCTTCGTTTTGTTTTTTGAAACGGGCTAAATCTTCATCCGTCCACCAATCCTCCGGATTCGTTAAAGCTTCGTGGTTTGCTTGAGCAACTTCTCTTCTGGCCTCGTCGATGGCAGCCAACTTTCTAGGGTCACTATCCGGCATTTTTTTAACGTCACGAATTCTTAAACTCAATTCATGACTTTCTCTTCGATGTGCCACAATTTTTGCGTCACGATCTGGATCCCCGGTACTTTTTTCTAATTCAAAGTTTAAAGGAACCGGAGCCTTCTCCGATCCCGGGCGTTGCTTTCTAATGGCCCCTTCGAGTCGGGGCCTTTGTGTCACTTCACTCCATTCCCTTGGTATACCGTTTGAAGATGTCTCTCCCCTATAAAAAAATTAAAAAGTTTAATTAAATTGAGTATAAGTTAGTTATTGGTGTGTGTCAAAAAATCTTTCTGAAATCTTTTCCAGCTGGTTCGATGAATAAGACAAGGTCCGCATTTTTCAATCGCTGCGAGATGAAAAGCCGTACCATAACCTTTATGTTTTTCGAAACCGTACTGCGGATAGGTTTCGCTTAAATCTGTCATCAGCTTGTCGCGATAAACTTTGGCGATGATTGAGGCGGCGGCGATGGATTTTATCAATCGGTCGCCATGGATGATGCCTTGTTGTTCAAAAGGTAGGTCTGGAATTTTCCAAGCATCAACCAAAACAAAATCAACGTCGCTAATTTTTTCCAACGCTCGTCTCATAGCCAAAAAAGTCGCCGGTCTCAAACCAAGTTTATTTATCTCCTCAACCGAAGCTTCACCGATAGCAAAAGCTCTGGCTCGAGACTTAATTTCTTCAGACAATCTCTCTCGAGCCTTAGCTGTCAAAAGTTTACTGTCCCGAAGACCGGCAAAATTAAAAGTTGTTTGGAGGACAACAGCCCCGGCCACAACCGGTCCAGCCAAAGAACCGCAACCAACTTCATCAACCCCAACAATGGTCTTAAAACCCGAAGCTGAAAGACGTCGCTCGAAAATAAAAGTCGGGTTTTTCATAATAGGTTAGCCAAAAATCAATCTTTTGTGATTGACAAAATGACCTCAACGAGTCTATTATAACTCTCGTTACTTTAAAAAACTAACTTAACCTATGCCTTTAACAATGTGTCTTCTCTCGATTGGCGCCGGTCTCGTGGCTCTAATCTACGGTGCGTTCCTTATCCAATGGATTTTACGTTTGCCTTCCGGTGATGGAAAAATGATTGGTATCGCCCGCGCCATTCAAGATGGTGCCAACGCCTACATGGCTCGCCAATACAAAACCATCGCGGTCATCGGCGTCATTGTTCTCCTCCTCATCGGCTTTTTCCTTAACTGGTGGCTAGCCGCCGGTTTCGCCGTCGGTGCCGTTTTCTCAAGCTTGGCTGGTTTCACCGGCATGTTCATCTCGGTTCGCGCCAATGTGCGAACAACCGAGGCGGCCAAAAAAGGTTTGAAGGAAGCTTTGAATGTCGCTGTCCGCGGCGGTTCAATCACCGGCTTATTCGTGGTCGGTCTCGGCCTTATCGCCGTCGCCGGTTTTTATTTGCTCTCTGGTTATAATGTCAACGCTTTAATCGGTCTCGGTTTCGGCGGTTCACTCATTTCCGTCTTCGCCCGTCTAGGCGGTGGTATCTTTACCAAAGCCGCTGACGTTGGTGCCGACCTCGTCGGTAAAGTTGAGGCAGGAATCCCTGAAGATGACCCGCGCAACCCAGCCGTTATCGCCGACAACGTTGGTGACAACGTTGGCGACTGCGCCGGTATGGCCGCTGACCTTTTTGAAACTTACGCTGTGACCATGGTCGCCACCATGTTCCTCGGAGCTACCTCGATGGTCGCCATCAAAGGTGGGGAAGTTTATACTCTTTATCCTTTAGCTCTTGGTGCGGTCGCCATTGTTGCTTCAGTTCTTGGAACTTTTGCTATCAGACTCGGAAAAAAACAAAACATCATGGGGGCCCTTTATAAAGGTTTGGCCACCAGCGGTGTACTCGCCTTAATCGGTTTCTGGTTTGTTACCAAATACATGTTGAGTTCAGTCATCGGCGGCCCAGCGCCAATCTTTATTTTCCTCTCAGCTGTTGTTGGCCTTGTTGTTACCGGTCTTCTGATTGTTATCACCGAATATTACACCAGCACAGAATACAGCCCGGTTAAAAAATTAGCCGAGGCTTCACAAACTGGCCATGGCACAAACGTGATTGCTGGTCTAGCTCTCTCCATGAAAGCCACCGCTCTCCCGGTTCTCGTCATTGTCTTCGGTGTTCTCGCTGCTTACTCAGCCGCCGGTCTCTACGGCATTGCCATCGCTGCTGTTTCTATGTTGTCCTTAACCGGCATTGTCGTCGCTATTGATGCTTACGGTCCAATCACCGACAATGCTGGTGGTATTGCTGAAATGGCTGGCTTGCCAGAATCAGTTCGTGATGTCACTGATCCTTTGGACGCCGTTGGTAACACCACCAAAGCGGTTACCAAAGCCTACGCCATCGGTTCAGCCGGTTTGGCCACTTTGGTTCTCTTCGCTGACTACATTCACGCTTTGAAAATGGAAAAAGCCGATGCGATTTTTGATCTAGCTGATCCAAAAGTTATCGCCGGTCTTTTCTTAGGCGGACTCGTAACTTATCTCTTCAGTGCTCGGGCCATGGAAGCTGTTGGTCGTGCTGCCGGTGCGGTGGTTGAAGAAGTTCGTCGTCAATTTAAAGAAAAGAAAATCATGGAAGGCATCGACAAACCAGATTACGGTCGCGCGGTCGATATCGTCACCAAAGCCGCCATTAAAGAAATGATTGTTCCAGCTCTCCTCTCAGTCCTCTCCCCAATCGTCGTCGGCTTCGTTCTTGGTCCAATCGCCCTCGGCGGCCTCCTCATCGGTTCAATCATCACCGGTTTGTTCATGGCTATTTCCATGACCGCTGGTGGCGGAGCTTGGGATAACGCCAAAAAGTATATCGAGAAAGGCAATTACGGCGGCAAAGGCAGCTTTGCCCACCAAGCCGCAGTTACTGGTGACACCGTCGGCGATCCTTACAAAGACACCGCCGGTCCAGCTATTAACCCAATGATTAAAATTTTAAACATCGTGGCTTTGTTGATTGTTTCGTTGATTATTTAATCGTTGATTCCCCCATCCCGACCTTCCCCCACTGTGGCAGCGAAGGAAGGAGAGTCCTTGATTGGATTAAAAAATACCACTGGCTTTGGCTGGTGGTATTTTGATTGTCTGAACTGGCCGTGCCCTCCATAGCTCATCGCGAGCGACGGAGGGGATTTATGGGATTAACAGGATTTTTAGGATTTTGGTTGGGTTTTTGTCTCGAACTTTGATTCAACTGATTACTATGATTGAAATGATTCCGGATTGGAATTGACGGTGGTTGAGTGTTGTCAATCAGCAAAGATGTCACAGTTTTCAGTTCAGCAAACGTGTCACATTCAGGCGACAGTAGTAATTAATAGTTAGGTTGGATTTTCACGATTGATACGATCCATTAGGGTGCCGTTTTTGTAGACACGAATTTCA
>JAZDHJ010000020.1:0-2699 GCA_043805995.1 Candidatus Uhrbacteria bacterium | reverse complement strand
CCAATACAATCCTCAAACGGTTACATGCGGCCATCATCTCCGCCCGTTCAAAATCCTCCCATCTCCACTCCCAAAGAAACCAAAGAAGTCATCGACGACTCGGTTTCGGAAACAGAGTTTGATATTCCGGCGTTTATAAGACGCAAGATGAAATAGCCGCTCGCTCCGGCCTCTCAATTTCGGACCAGACTCACCCACAGTCCCTTTGGGTCACCACTCCAAAACCCAGCGAGTTTTGTCGTTCGCTCAAAAGCGTGGATTCTGATTTTTGTGAAGGAGATATTATACAAAAATCAGACCGTGCAATCCACTCTTTTGAGCGTGCCCAAAGGGACTGGGGTTCGCAGAAATTGAGAGGCCGGCCTCGCTAAGTTTTTAATTTTTTGAAAATGAAAAAGCCCCACACTAGATAAAAGCTGTGGTGGCTTTTCTAATGTGGGGCAGAGATATTATCTTCGGCTAACAACTCTTGGTTAGGCAGGGTAGCTATTTCTTAAAGGCATTGAGTTGTTGACGGAACAACTGGAGTTCTTGTTCCTGCTTTTTAATTTCTTCTTCAACTCGAGCCGTAGCTTCGTCGCACGCCTTTTTGATTCGGGCGTCCTTCTGCCCGATTTTATGTTCTAGCTTTCCTACCTCTTTCCGGACTGCAACAACTTCGGGATAAAGCTCATCTTCGAGAATATCAGATGGGAGTCGAACAACTTCTTGGGCATAAGAATCATCCCATTCATGTTCTTCGACTAGCCACATATCCGCAAAGAAACCAGGGTTCTTGGGGTAAAACTTGTCTTGTGGGTGGGGTTTTGGTCTCACATAAAGCGGGTCTCTCTTGTACCACCCCATACCACTAACGACTACCGACCCCATCGTGGAATGTTGCTCTCTGGTCGGGTCTTTTGTATACGTCCATCCGTGTTTCCGAAGAAAATCTCCAGCCGCTTCTTCTGTATCGAAAGGCCCGTAAAACAGCTGTTCGACACTCGAAAATTGGCTTACTGGAAAGGTGATATAGAAAGGCACGATATCCTCCAAAACTTAAGGGTTAGAATACAATAAACCGTCTAAAAGAGCTAGTTTCAGCTTGCACCCTAATATTACGCCTATTTTAATGTTTTGTCAAGTGCCTGTACCAGTACTGGCAGAGTCAAAACCCTTTGTTTTTCCGGGGTTTTTGCGGCTCATTTCGGCTAAAATAAACCCATTAAGTTCATTCAGCAATGTGCAAAAAATGCACATTGGACAACTGATGCAAAAATTGCAACAGTTTAATCTGTTTTTTTCATCTTTTGTGGTAAAATAGACATTATGGATAAAAAGTTAATAAATTCGGTAAAAAATATCCTCACTGAAAACGACATCGAATATGCCGCGCTTTTTGGTTCGCGCGCTCGCGGTGATAACCAGCCAGATAGCGACTACGATATTCTGATCAGATTCAAAAAAGACAAAGAGCCGGGACTTTTTAGGTATATTGGAATCGAAAGAGAATTGTCGGAAATTCTGAAACAAAAAGTTGATTTAGTTACCGAAGAAGCCTTGAGCCCATATATTAAAGATTATGCAATGAAGGAACTGAAAGTATTTTATCAATAATTTGTCAAAAAAAAATAATGTGAGTCCTTGGCTCTTTCGAGAGTTCTGACTCGTGACCTCAACCTCGTCAGTGGGAAAATATGTGAGCCTGGCCTCTTTTTTCACATCTCGCAGGCAAGCGAATCAGCTCGCCGAGAATTAGAATTTGTCTAAAATTCCGGGTCGAGCCGCGTCCCGAGCGAAGCGAGGGACGCAATTACATTGAGGCGAGGGGCGATACCATGCTTGTCTCCGGAATTTTAGTCATAAATTCTGATTCGAATGAGCTGATGAGCGAAGACGAGAATCTGGTGAAAAAAGAGACTGGCTGGCTCGGATTGTTGTATAATAGAAATGTGAAATCATCTGGTTCCGGGAAAACATTGACGATACTACTTTTCTTATTAGTGATTTTCGGTTTGGTGATGTTATCGTCGGCTGGAGTGGTGGAGGGACAGAAAAAATTCGGCGACTCGTCATATTTTTTTAAACACCAATTGCTTTACGGCGTTCTGCCCGGACTTTTGATATATTTTGTTGTTTCCAGAATCAATCCGAAATTTTGGAAAAAAATTTCTTTGCTTTTGCTTTTCGCGGTGATCGGTTTACTGATATTAGTTTTGCTGCCCCGATTTGGCGTTAACGCCAACGGTGCCCAGAGATGGCTGCAATTGGGTTTCATCAGATTCCAACCTTCGGAATTTTTGAAGCTGGCGTTGATAATCTATTTCGCGGCTTGGTTCAGCCAGCGGGACGGCCATGTTTCCACCCACTGGTCGTATTCAGTTTTGCCTTTCATTGTCGTCATTGGTTTTACCGGCGCCTTACTGGCATTGCAACCTGATTTGAAAACCATGATTATCACGACTTTGCTTGGCCTATCAATTTATTTTTTTGCCGGCGCCAAATTAAGCCATATTTTGAGTTTAATTTTAATTTTAGCGGCTGTTTTTTTCTTGATGGCTAGATTGGAACCTTACCGATGGGATCGAATCAAAGCGTATTTTAATCCGACTATAGATATCCAAGGCGTGGCCTATCACGCCAATCAGGCATTAGTCAGTATTGAAACCGGCGGGATATTCGGCGTTGGTTACGGCCAAAGCCAGCAAAAAATTAATTAT
>JAZDHJ010000019.1:0-33042 GCA_043805995.1 Candidatus Uhrbacteria bacterium | reverse complement strand
AAGAAGACCAAGATCAGAACGGAGCCGGCGCACTTAAGTAATTCAACTAACTCATTAAAAACCAGCAAGCGTTACGATCGCCTTTGAGGCGACCCCACTCATTAAGCCACCAGCTTGCTGGTGGTGTCTAACTTTCAATTGAAAATGTGTTATACTGTACCTAACTATGAAGGGTTTTTTATTTCGCGTTAAAGAAGGTTTTCTTTCTTTATTTTCATTAAAGTCAGGAAGGCTAAAAAAGTTAATTGTCCCAGTAGTTTTTTTGGGTATTATTTTTGCTTTTCCAACCCATGCAGAATTAACTACCGTAGAAATTGTCGACAAACTTCTTAGTATTTTAGCCCAAATAATAATTTCAATGGCTCAGGTGGTGGGTCAGGTAATAGTTCTTTTAATAAGTGCAATCGTCGTGCCTCTTTTGCAATATAATGATTTTGCTAGTTCACCAGCCGTAGGTGTTGGTTGGGCGGTTATTCGTGACGCGGTCAACATGTTTTTTGTTCTTATTCTTATTGCCATTGCTTTTGGTACTATTTTGGGCGGTCTGGATCGTTTTAAATGGCGTCAGCAAGTACCGCGTTTGCTCCTCGTGGCTATCTTTATAAATTTTAGTCGCATGTTGTGCGGGATCATGATTGACTTTAGTCAGGTTATCATGATGACTTTTGTCAGTGCTATTAAAGATATTGCCGGCGGAAACTTTATCCAAATGATGGGACTGGAAAACATCATGGCTGTCAGTAAGTGGTCGATTCTTTTTAGTGATACCGCCACTTCTGGCGGAGTAAAACCTTTTGACCTTTTTGCCGCGGCAATTATTTCTTTCATGTTGATGCTGATAGTTTTGGTTACGCTAATTTTTTTGGCTCTGATTATTGCCTTCCGAATTGTCACTCTTTGGATTTTAGTGACCATAGCCCCTTTAGCTTGGTTTTTTAAAAGCACGGATGGCATTCTTAAACTTAAGGGTGATCCATATAAAACTTGGTGGGCACAATTTTCTTGTTGTTTACAATTAGGACCAGTTTTGGTTTTCTTTTTATGGTTGGCTTTGGCGGTGGCTGGCAGCGGATCTATTGGTGAAACTTTTCCAAAAAGCGCGACCAATACTGAAACTTTCAACATGCTAGACATGATGTCGACTTCTAAAATTGTGGGTTTTATTGTTAGCATCGCTCTCATTTTTGCTGGGTTTAAGGCAGCCGACGATGCCTGTGAATCCGGTGGCTTGACCGGAGCTATGAAGAGCTTAACAGGTAAGGCTAGTGGTATCTCCAAAGGTATCGCTATGGCCCCAGTCGCTGCTGCCGGTGCTGGTGCGGCCTTGGCTGGTCGTGGAGCTTTGGCTGGCGGCAAGTGGCTTGGTAATAAGGCTTACACTAACACTGTTGGTCGTGGCGTGAATGCTTTAAAAAATACAGCCGGTGAAAAATTAGGTGAACTGGCCAAGAGTGGACGATTTAAGGGAACTTTCATTGGTCAAATGGCTGCTAAAAAATCCGCCGATCTTAAGGCTGAACGAGCCGCTCGAGCCCAGGCGACCATGGAAGGCAAACCGCTTCTTTCTGCCGCTGAGATGGAATCAAGATTATCTCAAGGTCGGCCTCTTGATGCTGAAAGCAACCAACAGGATTTGGTTCTTGCTCGTCGAGCTTTAACCGATAAGGATTTTAGAAAAGGTAAGACTCCAGAGGAGCTAAGGGCTATCATGGATAGTAAGGATCCTATTACTGGTAAGACAAGAATGGAGGACATGGAAGCAACTTTTTCTGGCGATGCTGGATTTAAAAAAGAAATGGACGCCTGGAAGAAGGAAGCTCCGTCTTTGTTTGGTCAGGAAGTTCTTAACGAAAAAATTAAAGAAGCCAGTGATCTTGACGGAGTGGACGCCGGACAATATCAAGATAAAGCTTTTCGCGACCATGTCGGAGGCATTGATTACACAAGAATGAGAAACGGGGTGGCTGAAAAAATTGTTAAGACAAAAATAGTCAAGAATGCGGCCGGTGAAGATGAAGAGGTAGACGATTTGACGGCCGATGGTGAAAAACAATACTTAAAGATTTCTGATGCCTTGGAACAGGGTTTAATGGGTCTGCCAAAACAAAAATTGTGGAAAGATGGCGAAGCAAAGGCTTTGGAAGCCGCTTCCCGTGCCGAGGCCTCTACACCAGAAAAGATGGCCGAGGTAATTTCCAAAGGATCGGCCGAAGATATTGGAAAATTAAAAGGCCGACCTGGTTTTGACGCTAACGCCGTTATGGCAGCTGGTTTAGCTGGAGAAAAGAGTCCGGAAAAACGCGCGGCCTTTCGTCAAAAGTTGGCAGAAAGCGGTTTGGCTAAAGCCACCGTTACCGGGAAACCGACTAACGATGAAGTATTTAATTTAGCTTTGGAAATGCAACGGGCTGCTGGGGCCGGACCAGATACCGACACGGCGCAGGATTGGCAGGATCGACTAAATACAGCCAGAGCAGAGTTGGTAAAAGAAAAAACAACAGTGGACGAAACCGGAACCTTTAAAGCTTTTGATTTACGAGAAGTTGGTGGGGGGTTGAGTTTTGAGGACAATGATGCCCGAACAGATTTTTCGGCGGCAGTTAAAAAAAATCCACGATTGGTTGCTCAGGTTTATCGAAATGCTAAACAACAAGGTTATCATTCCGGAGATTTGTTAGGCGCCATAACACCAGAAGCAATTAGTGGTTTGTTTAGTCAATATCGTTCTGCTTCAGGCGACGAACAACAACAGATTGGTGAAGAAATTAGTTTTGTCCTTAATGATGATAGTGTTCAGGATCAAAAAGACGAATCAAATGTTTGGCAAAGGCAGTTTGAAACTATTAAGGAAGAAATGCGTATGGCCGAGTCTTTGGCTGCTGCAGCCGCTGCAGCTCCAGCTCCAACTCTGCCACCAGATTCCATTCAAGCTATGGAATTAAATGTTCAAGCTCAACGTGAAAGAATTCGTCAGCTTCAAGAAATGTTAAGGAGCCGAAATACTGGAACTCAATCAAGAAGCAGTGTTCAGGAAGATTTGGCTCAGCTTATGAGAGAAACAAAAGAATTAGAAAAAGAAGTTAGTAGAGTAAGACATAACGAAACCATGATGAATATTTAAAGAAGCTTAAGAATAAAAAAATATGGGTCCGAAAATTAGACAGTTTAAAGATTTGCCAGAAACAATTCAGAATTTTTTAGTAAGTCCTGAAGGTTTTGTTTGGGCCGAAGGAGTCGAAGTAAAATTTAAATTGGCAAAAAATAAATCCGGTACTTTATCAAAGATTGTCGAACAGATAGTTTTGGGCGAAGAAGAATTGGAGTTTTTACCGACAGTTATTTTGTCTGAGCTTGAAGTTGATTGGGAAACCGCTTGCCAAATCGCCGTTGAATTAGCGGGTCAGCGTTTATTGCCAATCGTTTCTTTTATAGACACAGACGTCGAAAAGCAGATTCGTGATTGGGGCGGTGACCCGGCGGTGTTTAAAAACACTCCACAGATAGAGATTGCTCAAGAAGATCCAGCAGAACTGGTGGTACGAATTTTAAAAGAATTGGAAACTAAATTGCCCGACCATCTTGAGCAAAGCCGTTTGGAATTTATTTTAACTTCCATGGTAAAGGGCGAGAGAACGGCTGAAGAAACCAAAGCGGCTTTTATGCGACCGTTAAAGGTCGGTGGTTTAGCACTTGAGGAACCAAGAGCTAAACTTTTTTTGGACAGATTTTTAGAAAAGACTGGTGGTTTGAGTTTTGAGAAGCCAATTGTCGTTGCTACTGAAGTTTCAAGACCAACAATGTTTAGGGATGTGAGACCGCCGGTTTATGCTCAATCGGTTCCCCCACCCCCTCCTTCTCCAGCACTCCGTGAGCCCTCACCCTCCCCTTCGCCGGGCTTCGGCGGAGCAGGCCAGCCCCTCGGCCATAGCCCCTCGGGCGTTGCCCTATGGGCAGAGCCAGCCACGGGCGAGGCCTCCCCCACCGTGGCGGTGAAGGAGGGAGATTCAGTTGAAAATCCAGTTAAAATTATTCAATCAAAAGTTGCCTCCGCTGCCTCTGTTGCCTCCGTTGCCACAACCAACGCCAAAGCCCCTGTCGTCTCTGTAGTTCCTGAAGCCTATGTAGCTCCGGTCGTCCCCCAATCCGCCCCAACTGCCGATGAAACTGAAATTGCCACCGCCACTGCAATGATCAAAGAAAAAATTTCCCCAGTTTCCAAACCGATTCTCTCGGCCAACGATGCCATGGAAAAAATTGTCATGGAGACTGGCTTGAAATTGGACGAGGCTAGTCAGAAAAAATTTGTCGCCATTGTTGAAGCACGACTAAAAGATATTCGTGACGCTTTTGAGACGAGGAGTGTTTTGGAACGCTCGATCGAACAAGGTGGTCTGGCAATTTCTGGTTTGCAATTGGCAAAAACCACCGAGCTGCTCGAAGAGATGGTTAGCGATTGGCAAAAAGTCATGCGAATAGAAAGTGATAAAAATAAACAAACCGTTCGCGAAACAAAGTTGGCCGAGGAAACCAAAAAAAAAGCCGAAGCTAAGGCGGCGGCTCAAGCAGCTAAACCAAAAATCATGCCCAAACCAATAGCTCCGGTCATGAATAATAATTCGGCGGTCATCTCCCAATCATCGCGCCCTATATTAAACGATATAACCCCGCCGGCTCGAAAATTAGCTGGTCCGATCGACGAGCTGCAAAATTTAACTCTGGAAGAATTCCGTCGTTTATCATCAGATCCAAAAGAAGCAAAACTTAAGATTAAAGATAAGATTGATTTATTGGAAGAGCAGGGCATGGGCCAAAAGATTTTGGGCATTAAAGCCTGGCACTCATCACCGGTAAGTCGATTGTATTTGGAGATGACAAAAACCGCACTGCTTTCCGGCAAAACCATCGAAGACATTTCAGCCGAACGGTCCAGACTTAATCAAGAAACTCTTTCATCGACTGAAGTTAAGGTGATTAATGAATTGAATGGAAGTTTAAGATTTTGATGTTTTGGAGGGGATAGGGGAAAGGGGACAGGGGACAGGGAAGGAAGCTCTTATTGTTGAATCTATGAGATTCAAAAAAAGACAATCGGGCTACCATCCCTATCCCCAAAGCTAAGTAAAAATATGCCTAATCAATACGTTGTACCGCAATTTATTGAAGTCGAAGATAAAATCTTGGGCCCGCTTTCGGTTAGACAGTTTGTCATATTGTTGTTGGGTGTTTTGATTATAGTGGCTTTGTACAAAATATTGAGATTTATCCCTTTTATTTTGGTTACACTGCCTGTTTTTGCTCTGACTGTAACTTTTACCTTTGCCAAAATTAATGGCATGCCCTTTCATTTTTTTGTTCTGAACCTTATTCAATCTTTGCGTAAACCTAAATTGCGAGTTTGGGACAAGGTTTTGTCTTTGGCCGAAGTTAGACAATACATGGGTGCACCGCCAGCCATGCCTACACCACCACCATCAAGAAAATCTCTGCTTTCAGGTTCAAGATTACAAGAATTAACTCTCCTGGTTAATACCGGCGGCGCTTATCATCCGGAGGAATAGGGTTGGGAATGTCAAAGTGTTGAATGTCAAATGACAAATGGTGGAATCTTATTTTCTCAACTTGTCATTCTGAGCCAGAGAAGAATCTCGCCGCGTGAATTAAATTAAACATTTTTTCATCTGACATTAAACATCCCAACAATCAACTTCCTTAATTCGACATTCGATCAATTTGATATTGGAAATTTTCGATCATATGCCCACAACCACTCCCAACAAACCCGGCCCAGCCACTCAGCGATATTTGGATATTGCCGAAATTCGTGACGACATGGTGATTATGAAAGACGGTACCGTGCGGGTGGTGCTTATGGTTTCGAGTATTAATTTTGCGCTTAAGTCGGTCGACGAACAGGAAGCTATCGTTCAAGCTTACATGTCTTTTTTGAATGGTTTGGAATATCCGATTCAAATTGTCATCCAATCACGAAAAATGAATATTGATCCTTACCTTACCTCTCTCGCCATCAGACAAAAAGAAATTTCCAACGAACTTTTAAAAGCGCAAATCGCCGACTATCGTGGTTTCATTCAGGAGTTAGTGGAAATGGGCGAAATTATGCAAAAGCGTTTTTATGTAGTTGTTCCTTATGATCCGGTTAGTAATAAACGTAAAACTTTTTGGACCAGATTTACTGAATCAGTCTCGCCGGTTATGGGTATTCGGCTTAAAGAAAAACAGCTTTTGGAAAGAAAGGAAGAAGTTGTCAAACGAGCCGGTATGATAAATGGTCAACTCACCAGTATGGGTGTCGGTGGTGTACTTTTGGATACTCAAGGACTGATTGAGTTGTTTTATGAATGTTATAACCCAGACGTTTTTAATACTGAAAAGCTTGGCGATATAAATAAAGTAAGATTCGAAGAAAATCCACCGATTGTTTAAAATTACAAATTTGCACTATCTGTCATCCCGAGCCAGCTCTTCGATTGGACTCAGAGCCCTGAGCCGAGTCGAAGGGAGAGGGATTTCGCCACGTTACATTATTTCTAAGTGGTATGACGTGGCGAGATTCCTCCGAGACGTTCGGAATGACAGAACGAATTTATGCCCATTGAACTAAGCAAAACAAAAGAAGAATTGAAAACTGCAGCTCCGTCATCAGCGGCTCCTAAACCACCTTCAGCCGAAGAGCAAAAGTTGACTGAAGAAAAAATCACACTTGAAGAAGAACGGCTTTACAGACGTGGTGTTGTGACGGTGCGTGATCTTATTGCGCCGGCCGCTTTTCAGGTTACCCCAACTCACTTGGTTCTTTCTGGTGTTTTTATTCGCTCGATTTTTATTATCACTTACCCGCGTTACATTGGTCTTGGTTGGTCGGCTTCAATTATCAACCTTAATAAAACTTTGGACTTGGCCATGTATTTTTATCCAGTTAAGGCTGGGGTTATTTTGAAACAGCTGCAGAAGAGAGTTGGTTATCTTGAAGCTGGTTTGGCTATGGATGCCGAGAAAGGGAAGCCACGTGATCCTTTGCGTGAGACGGCGCTTCGTGACATTGAGGGTTTGCGTGACGCTTTAACTCAAGGTATTGAACATTTTTTTCAGTTTGCTTTTTATGTTACAATTTACGCCAAGTCGCTCGAGGAATTGGATAAAATTACCAGCGACATGGAATCGGAATTTGGTAGCAAATTAATTTACAGCAAAAAGGGTTATTACCAAACCGAGCAAGGTTTCAATTCCACCTTGCCACTTTGCAATGACGAACTCATGATTTCTTATAACATGAACACTTCGCCGATTGCCGCTTCGTTTCCTTTTATTTCTTCTGACTTAACTTCGGACAACGGTATTCTCTACGGCGTAAATCGTCATAATAATTCGCTAATTCTTTTTGACCGTTTTAGTTTACAAAATGCCAACGCAGTAGTTTTTGCCACTTCTGGTGCCGGTAAATCTTACATGGTTAAACTCGAGGTTCTTCGAGCTCTCATGATGGGAACGGAGGTTATTATTATCGATCCGGAAATGGAGTATAAACATTTGTCTGAAGCGGTCGGTGGCACATACATTAGCGTTTCTTTGGCCAGTCAGGCCAAGATTAATCCTTTTGATATCCCAAAACCAAAAGGCGAGGAAACTAAAACCGAGGATATTATCAGAAGCGCGGTCATCACTCTCAAGGGTTTGCTGCGCATTATGATCGGCCAACCTCAGGGGGCTGGTGGGGTTATTGGTTTTTCTCCAGAGGAAGATTCAATTCTTGATCGAGCCTTACTTGAGGCTTACGCCAAAAAAGATATTACGGCCGACACTATAAATTTATCGACCGTGGAACCGCCAATTCTTTCTGACTTGATTGATGTCTTGGGTGGTATGGAAGGCGCAGAAAGTTTGGTGGCTCGTTTAACAAAATATACCGATGGTACTTTTGCTGGAATTTTAAATTCACCAACCACGGTCGAAATGACCAATCAGCTGGTGGTATTTTCGGTTCGTGATTTGGAAGACGAACTTCGACCAATGGCCATTTACACTATCATCAACTATATTTGGAACATTGTGCGTTCAGAACGCAAAAAAAGAATCCTGATTATTGATGAGGCTTGGTGGCTGATGATGCACGAGGATAGCGCCAAATTTATTCATGCTTTGGTTAAACGTTGTCGAAAATATTATCTTGGTATCACTACAATTACTCAAGATGTCAACGACTTTTTGCTTTCGCCTTACGGCCAAGCCATTGTGACCAACTCATCAATGCAGTTTTTGTTAAAACAGTCGCCAGCCTCAGTTGATTTGATTCAAAAAACTTTCAATCTGACTGATGGCGAAAAATACCTTTTGTTGGAATCTGGTGTTGGCGAAGGTTTGTTTTTTGCCGGATCAAAACATGCGGCCATGAAAGTCGTCGCCTCTTATACCGAAGATCAGCTAGTTACCACGAACCCTCAACAACTTTTGGAGATCGAACAAGCTCAAAAAGAATTCCAGGCCAAAATGTCTAGCTTGGAGGGCACGCCAGAAGAAGTTGCCGAAACCTCACCGCTCGAAGAATCAATTCCCGAAGGCATAAAAACTTTATCCCGCGAAAAAGAAGGCGAAGCCGAGGCTGATCGCATTCGAAAAACTTTAACGGATTTGTAATAATGGTGGTTTGGAGGGGAAGGGGTATAGGGGACAGGGAAGGAAGCTCTTATTATTGAATCTATGAGATTCAAAAAAAGACAATTGGGCTACCATCCCTGTCCCCTTTCCCCCTCGGCCATAGCCTACGGGCGAGGCCTATCCCCTCGATTCCAATAAAAAGTATGACTAAGAAAAAAAAGATTTTGATTATTTCTGCCGTGGTTTTGCTAATAATTTTACTGTTCCTTTTGATTTGGTTTTTAAACAGTCAAAAAACTTCAGTCAAAACCCCAGTGACGACAATTGCACCAAAAACTGAACAGGTTATTCAACCCAGAGAAAACGGTGAGGCGGTGACCAGTCCAACAACCCCAGCTGAGACCAATAATGTTGATACTAACCTTCAGAGTTTGGCTATAACTTTCGCTGAACGATACGGTAGTTACTCCACAGAAAGTGATTTTGCCAATATTTACGATGTCATGGATTTAATGAGCGGCTCTTTTAAAACCGAAACTGAAAAGTTTCTGACCTCGGTTAAAGCCTCAACTGAATATTACGGTGTGACAACTAGGGTTTTAACAACCAAAGTGATGAGTTCAGATGAAACATCAGCCACGGTTGAAGTTTCAACTCAACGTGAAGAATCAAAAGGTGGTCCGCAAAACAGTGAAATCAAATATCAGAAATTAACTTTGTCTTGTTTAAAAGAAAATGATGTATGGAAAGTGAGCGGCGCGGTTTGGCAGTAAAAAGTTGGCGGTGGTTAAAAAACGGTTTGTTTCCGGTTTATTGTTTAAATTGCCAGACTGAAGGTTGGAAGTTTTGCGAAGACTGTCAACGCGAAATTTTTGTTGAGCGGGCACCAAGCTGTTGTCCGTTTTGCCACGGGGTTGATTCAGAAGGGCAGACTTGTGAAAATTGCGCGGCCAAAACTTTTTTAGATGGTTGTACAACTTTAAGTTTTTACCATGACCCCGTTTTGCGGGGTCTTTTGCAAAATTGGAAATTCAATGGCGACGAAACGGCTGGTCGGGCTCTGACCGATTGGCTAAAAACTTTTTCTCTGAACCAACTTTTTCCACCGGTCGATTGGTATGTCGCTTCAATTCCTCTCCACGAAGCCAAACAACGTGAACGAGGTTTTAACCAAGCCGAAGAAATTGCTCGCACGTTGGCGAGCGAGCTCGATAGTCAACATTTGAATCTCTTAAGTCGGGTTGAATGGACCGACCCGCAAGCCCGCCGAGCGGCCGAAGAACGCAAGGTTGGCGACCTGGATGGAATTTTTGAAACGAATGGTTTGGTACCGCCATGCGTATTAATCTGCGATGATGTTTTGACCAGCGGCGCGACGATGGATGCAGCGGCCAGAGTTTTAAAAGAAGCCGGCGCACAGATTGTCTGGGGGTTTACGATTGTGAGGGCGGCGGAATGAAAATTTTATAAATATTCCATTTAATTTATTCATCTAGCCATCAACTATATGGGAAACCTTCCAAAGGAGGGAACAACACCAATCGGTGTCCAAGAAAATGGAGAAATTTTTAGTCTATCTCTCGAAGAACGATCGGGAATTTTGAATTTATTTGGACGTTCCGGCCAAGGTAAGTCGCTTACTATTGAAAACATTGTGATTTCCGATATTCTCAATGGCCGAAGTGGTTTGCTTATCGAACCTTACGGCGATTTGATCAAAGAGATTCAATTATATGTTCCGGCCGATAAAATTAAAGTCTTTGAAACACAAGCAGGCACTCTCGAAGAAAATATCGCCAGATTCCAGCAGGAAATAGATTTTTCTGAAATGACCAACGGTCAGCTTTTTATCCTTTGTCAAATTAATTATCAAGCCTTGGGCGGTGATTTAACTAAAGATTTTGGTGACTATTTAGTGAAGCAATTTTTGAAGGTTGCCGGTTGCAAAAACTGTTCATTGATGATTGACGAAGCACATAATTCTGTAAGTGAAGAAATATTGGAACAAGTTTTTGAAAGTAAAGAAGAGGGTTTGTCTTGTCTTTTTTCAGATCAGTCGTTTACAAATTATCGAGCCGAGTTTGTCGGTCGTTTGTTTGAAGTCTCCAACCATCTGATCTGTTATTTGTTAAATCCAGAAATTGCTGACCTGCTCAATAAATACAATCCGGACATGAGTTCGGATGAACTTACAAAACTCGAACAATACCATTTTCTCGCAAAGTTTAACGCCAAAACTGCCACGCCAACCATCATAAAATTAAAAGGAATTTTCCCGATTCCTTTTTCTAAAAAATAATTTGAATAAAAAACGACCCGATTGGGTTGTCTAAAATTCGGTTTGTTGTTTGTAGGGATGATGCGAGCCCTCCTACGCTCGCGCCGAGCTATGGAGGGCATCCTTCGCAACAGTCTCGAAAAAGGATGGCCGTGCCATCCGAAGCTCGCCACGAGCGAAGGATGGTGCACCCAGGACGACTTGAACGTCCGACCTTCAGGTCCGCAACCTGACGCTCTATCCAGCTGAGCTATGGGTGCATATTTTCTTGGACCCATAGCGAAGCTGGATCGTTGATTCCAGCTGCGAAGTCCCGCCACAGGACGAAGTCCTTCCGTAGTTCGTCGTGAACGAAGGAGGAAGCTATGGGTGCATTTTTAATGTCTAATGTCAAATGACAAATTATGGATTTTTTATTATTCTAAGGAATTGGGCTTCCTTACTTAGACATTAGACATTGGAAATTGGACATTTCCAAAATCCAGCCTATAGTTTATACAGCCTTCTGACGTAATCCGTCAAGGTTTCTTCGGAGCGATCCAGATTTTCTAAACAAAATGGTAATAAACATTCGCGGATGTGATTTGGGTCAGAATCTTCGAGGGGAATGGAGACAAGTGGTAACCAGGGCTTTTCAAAATCAAAATAAAGAACTTTTATAGCCGGTGGTTCGTAAATAATGGAAAAATTTTTGACCTCTTTATAAACATAATAATCATTGCCGACAATTATTCCGGAAGAGGTGATAGCAATGTCTAATTTTTCTGGGGCCTGGAAAGTGGAAAGCAAAGTTATGATTCCCGAGATAAGAATAATAATGGCAAAAAGAAAATTGGCCGAAGCAATGGCGTAAATAATTAAACAAACCCCGCCAATGGCACCAAGAATATACCAAGCTCGCGAACGATCATGATTTGGATATTCGTCCACCTGCCAAGCGGCCAGAATTTTGCCGTATTCGGTAATCGAATTGTTTGGATTAGCCTCCATATATTTGTTTTTAAGACCAAGGATATTATAAGGCTTTTTTTTGGTTTAGTCCACCTTAAAAATTTGCGTCTTTCCTGAGTATACTAAAAATAACTACCTGGTGGTAGATATTTTTTGGACTGGCGGTGTGTACGCGTTCAGTGCCAACCGTATGAGGGGTATTGTAAGGGGTTTTGAGAGATTTAGACATTGTAGGATTTGAGGCGGATGAGTCGGATTAAATACTATTATTTTGTGAATTTTTCATTAATACAATTTCTAATCCAAATATCTTTATCATTAAAAAAACCGTTTTCGTCAAGTATTCCGGATTTCTTCCCAAGGGTAATAGCCAATGAGAGTTCAGATTCTATAACGTTATCCATTCTCGCTGTTATTTCATTAAATTCAGTCATACATTCTTCTCTATATTCTAACTCTAGAATGATGTTGTCGTTATTTGTTTGATCGGTTGTATTAACCTCGGATCGGTATTGGGTTGGAAGAAAAAAGACAAAATAATAAACGAAGGTTGCGGCAACAACAAACAGAAACGCAACAATACTTAATTTAAACCAGTTTTCTTTTATAAAACGCATATAAATCTACTCCGATACTAAATTTTTAGGCGGTGTGTACACGTTCAGTACCAACCGTATAAGGGTATTGTAATGGGTTTTGAGAGATTTGACTATTGTCGGATTTGAGGCGAGGGAGTCGGATTTTTTAACTTTAGATCGGGACTCCTTTCTTGATCTAATAGTTTCAGCTCAGCTGATAGATCAACTATAAGTAAAATAACATCTCCCGCATTCATCAGTTCATTAAAAACTAACTTTCCTTCCTTAGATTCATCTATGCTCTTACCTCGCCACTCAGCTGGCTCACCAATGCGCTTTTTTATTTCAATTAAATTATTGTGCGCTGCGGCATTACGGATATGGTAGATAAAATTATCTAGTTTTTTTGTTATTAATCCTTTGTATTCGGATCGATAAAGGGTTTCGTATAAGTAGACTGCCATGAGTTTGGCCTGTGTTTGTAGTATAAGATTTAAGTCTGCTTTAGTTTGTTTACCGTCATCAACAATATTAAATTTCTCATTAAATTGGTCAACAACAGATCGCGATGAAAAAGATAATATCGTATAATTATCAAAATGAATTGTTGCATTTATAGTGAGTGTCGGCCAGGTTTGAACAGCGCATTCTTGGAAAGATTTTTGTGTAAGCATCCCTATTGAAAGTAGAAAAAAACGGAAGCCGCTTTCTATTTCAGAAAATATTGGATGTATATAAAAATTATCTTCGTTCTTCTTGTTCAAATTATTATTATTTATTTTATCTATCATAATAACACCAACGTAACATAAAAAAACAAAAGCCACCAAAAAGTGGTTTCAACCTCTACGCGTCGCCTCGTCCGGCCTCAGGCCCGTGAGTCGGCTTTGATAAAGAATAATTTTTTGTTTTTTAAATCAATCTTTTCCTCGAAAACGCATAACCAGAATTACCTTTCAAATAAACTTCAAAATTTTGAGCTTTTTTCTTTGTTGAAAAAGCAGCATACCAGACAATTTTCCAAGGCCTGAATTTTTTAGTGTACAAAGATTTTCCGTCATTATGTTCTTTCAGTCGTTCTAACGGATCTCTTTCGGTAAAACCGTAATAATAACGTTTGTCTAATTCACTTTGTAAGATGTAAACAAACCACATAAATTGGATACGCCCCACTTCGCAGGGCTACGTTAGGGGCATCCCCCAATTCACCGAACCATCCCTACCGTAGCCTCGTCCAACGAGGCGAAGGGGGATGGCGGTGTGTACGCGTTCAGTACCAACCATATGTGGGTATTGTAAGGGGTTTTAGGAGATTTGTCCACGGCCGGATTTGAGGCAAGTGAGTCGGGTTTGGAAAAACAAAATGAGACAAATGAGACACTTTTTCGGGGTTTTGGAGTGTCTCAAAATTGCGTCTCATTTTGCTAATTTAAGGGAAGATTAGGTTCTTTTTGATAGAAATAGCTGTATCTCACTGGTTTCAGAATTTTTGAAAAGATAAATTAAAACCGATTCAAAAACATTTTTAAATATTTTTTTGAATCTCGAAATCGCACGCGTGTTTTATCAAATTTTTTCGGATTAAATTCGGACGCTTTTTTGATTCCTAACCATTCAAGCATATCCTTGTGGTCAGGATTTTTTGGATTGGCAAGAATTTCAAGAAGATTAGCGTATCCACACATTCCGCCACAATCCTCTGGAGGCGTCGCATTTGCTCCATCAAGCAAAACCGGAGTTTTTTTGAATGTCTCTTGTGGAAGTATTTTTTGAAGAGTTACTTCGTGCATCCAACTATCTCCAAGATCATATTCGTACCAAATTTTATCTTTTGGTTTAATAAGCTGTTTTGAGAGAAAAATTTTTCGTTCATCGCCAGGTGCGTCTTCGGGGTCTAATTCTAAAACCGGCAACGAAATAAACCGTAACTTTTTTCGACAACTGAACGGGTTATCAAGGACGAATTGATGAAGATGCGAGTCGGTCCATCCAAAGGTGTCTTGGATTGCCACGTGAAGATCAAAAAAAGTGCTAATGGACGAAATAACCAACTCGCGCCACACAACCGGCTCAACACCAACGAGCTGTATTTTTAATTGAAAAAGATTTTCTTTTTGCATAATGGTATTTTTTAAGGTTTTATTATTTTCCACAACATTTTTTGAATTTTAATCCACTCTCGCAAGGACAAGGTTCGTTTCGGCCAACTTTGTTATTAATACCGGCTTGCTGATAATAATACTTTTCAAAATATTGATTCAACGGGTGAACCGATGGAAATATTTCTCGCAAAAACGGTTTATAAAGATCCATTAATGAATCGAAATTAGTTATCGGATCTGATCTAAACATTGATCGAGGAATAAGTTCTTTTATTACTTTTCTGAATCTTTCTGGATATCTTTCTTTCATCCGCCGAAAGACAAAAGCCGGGATTTCATCGTTTATGAGATAATCTTTGAATATTTCTTCCTGTTCTTCGGTAATTTCTTTATCTTCGGAAAAAATTTTCCGAAATTTTCCATATTCCTCAAAATAATGAGTCCCTTCTCGTTCATCCATAACGACACCAACTTCGTCCGAATCCAAAATTTCAGATGGCAAGTCAATTTTTACAGGATTAAAAGGTAATTTTTTCTTTTCATACCACGCCCGAAAAAAAGTTTCCTCGGTTTTAACGACATCTCGGCCGCTGACGATTACTTCATCTGTTCCGAAGGTTGAAACAAAACAATCATAATATTCTTTTTGCAATTCAAAAGCTTTATGTAATTTTTCCGGATTATGCCGATAGTAATTTTCCGGCGGTTGTTTTTCAATAAACTCACGAAAAATAGTTTCTTCGCGGTTTCGTCCAAGAAGATTCTGACCGCCAGATAAAAACCAAATGCCGTGAACTGGTAAAAGATTTGTAAGCAAAAACTTTTTTTCCCGAGCGGCCGGAAAAAATTCCGGAGGAAATTCATCGTTATTTGTATAAACAGTTAATTCAGCTTCGGAAACCAAATCAAGAAGACAAAGATGATCCTTGGTGATTTCTAAAATATCGAAAACTGATTGGAATCCTTCCTTTTGCCATTCTTTAATAACACTTTCTTCTTCTTTATTCAATCGTAAACTTCCTTCAATCGCTTCTAATATAGGCTCGCCAAATTCCGTTTCTCCAAAAAGTAAAAAATTATCCATGTCTTGAAGATGGTCATTTTCAGGATATTTTTTATCTGCTTGATCGTGTTTTTTCTCTATTAAATAGGCATCAAAATCATCTTTTAAATGACTGAAAACATTATCAATACATTTGCGTTTTAAATTTGCAGATAATTGACTGTAGGGATGAGACATAAAAGTTTTGTAAGGTTCAATTTTTTTAAATAAACCCGCCTTTTTGCAATTCTTCCATCAATCTATATCTACGTTTATAGAAATCTGTAATCCAAACAACGAAGTTTTTAAAATCCACCGTTAGGCCGATACGTTTCATTTGTTTAAGATGATAAACGACTTGCGGATAGTATTTAACATTAGCGTCTTTGAGTAAGTGTTTTATTTTTGATTGATAATTTAAAAAACTTTCTTGCGGATAGACAGCTGAAACAAAAGAGATCATGTCAGGAAAAGAATTTTCATCTTTATACTTTCCGGTCAATTCCAAAATTTCCTGCTTTTTATCTTCCATTTTAAAGACCTTAAACAAGATTTCGATTTCGTGTTGTTTGGTAAAAATATCTTTCATCTTAACAAGGAAGTTTTCTTTTTCTAAGGGGTTGTTATACACCTTCGCTAAATTTTTATAATCGTTTAATTTTTCACTTTTCAAAAACAAAGTCTCCAGATTACTGATGACTTGAGGATATTCTTTTTCAGGATCAAAAATTGTTTTTAAAAATTCTCTAATTTCAATTTCAACATTATTGGAAAAATTCCAGCTAGCCAGATTGTCTTTTTTATTAAGACGAGTAAGAACGCTGTCGGTAATCTTTAAGATATCGGATTTGCGATCGCGTTGTTTATAAAATTTCAATAATTTCAGCGAAAGTGCGGGGTTATTTCCTAGATTATCCAGACTGATTTTTTCAAATCGATTTTCATTGTCGACCAATAGATACAAAAGAGCTAAAAGAGAGCTCTCAGCTGAGGATAAATTAGATTTTGTTTGTATTTTCACTAACGCGCGTAAACAAATATCCGCTTCGGATTTGGTTATTACCGCTTGAGTCAAATTTAATTCCAATTGTTTCTGATACCACTCAAATTGTTTATGCGTAAACAACAAACAAAAATATTCCAAACCGACCTGCTTTATACCTGCTTCGTTCGTGACCGTCAAAACTTGACAATACAAATTAAGTATTTCGATAATTTCATTCAAAAACCAGTCCTCTACATCAAGATGACTAATAGATGCTTCCTCGGCTTTGTCTCGAAGAGCCTCTATTGCAGCCTGAAAAATTTTTCCGCTCTCGGTAAAATTTTTGTTATTTGCATACTTTTGCGCCTCTTGTTTGAAAGGATCGATAATTGAAGAAAGCGTTTGCTCACCATACCCGTTGTCGTCTCGATAGCCATAATAATCGTATGAATCTTCACCTGAATTCAGCCAAGCATTTTCCATTTCATCCAGGTCAAGTTTATCTAATTGTTTCATTATTTTGGCTTTGTATGATTGTGTAGTAGCCTTAGTTTGTTTTGAACCTTGTAGAAAAATATTGAAGTCGTGAATGATTTGCTCGTTATCTAAAAGCAGTTGTTTTAAAAAATTTTTGATCTGGTTTTTGTTTGCTTGCGCCAGCATTTTTTTTGCCATTTGTTCCTGCTTCTCTAATTTATTCTGCACGTTAACCACGGCCAATTCAGGGTTGTTGGCTAAAGCCAAAATCGTTGCGACCACATGTTTACAAATTCCCGATCCTTCGTACGGACAGTCACACTCGGCTTGCACATCATCCTCTGTTTTAACTGAGATGCTTACATTGTATTGTCTCGTTCCTGTTACAAACGCTTTATACATCCTGCCTTCCAACCAAACTTTATTTACAGCTCCATCCTCAAAATACACCTCTCCTTTATGGAAAGAAGCGTGATTAGCAAGACGAAAAGCCAGATCGGATGAAAATTTAACAGACATATCAAATTTAAGATTCATCAGACCGGAACCAAAAATCATGAATTTTGTTTTGTTCCTCAAGTAAAGTATCTATTGCGTTCCAATCTTGTTTTTGGTTACCTTCTTCAATAAGGTCGTCAACTGATTCCGGCGACAGTCCAGCGTAAAAACAAGCCAGTGAAAAACGTACACCTTGGTTGTCGTTCGGGTTAAGGTGTAAAAGCAATTTGAATAATTCTTCCGCCAGAGTTTGTTCTTGAGCTATCCAATGTGCGAAGGCCATATTTTTAATGGCTCGCAGATACTGGTGGTTTTTAATTTCTCCCCAAATTATGCGATCCGGCCATTCCGTAAATATTCGTTTTGTTTCAGTAAAAGCTAGTTCCGTGTTTTCTCTGACTTTTTTGTTGTTTTCTTTATATCGATAAGCTTCGGTAATCCCAACATAAGCTTCCACAGAATGATTATCAATCTCTAATGCTTTGTTAAGCAGACGAATCGCGCCGTCTGCGTCGCCAACACTGAGACTCTCCATGGCATCATAGTAATAATCGTGCTCGTTGTGTACTATTGGCACTCCAAAAATATCGTCTTCGTCGGCTAAATAAATTAACCCCGTTTCAGGATCAACACGTATTTGGTTCATTGGATTATTACGCGCCAATTCTTTGCGTGAATAACGAATATCCAGCAAGTCGATTTTCATTGCTTTCATGATTGCCGATGCCTTGGATCCTATTGTCGCGGTAGATGTGCCGCATAATTCGGCCAAATCTTTCTGACGCCACATTTTTCCTTCGTGTTCTCCCAAAAAATTAACCCGTGAGTATAACCACAACAACGCTGCCGCCACCGACTCGATTTTTCCACCAATGATCGTTCGTTTTTTACTGTAATGTAGACATAATTTTTGCAAAAGATCCTCATCTTCGGTGGTATGAGAAAGTTTGTCCAGCCAGTTAGAAATTATTAACCAGAGTTGCGGCACAATATCTTTTTGGCGTTTGGATTTTTGTTGTTTCATATTAATGTTTATTCCATTGTAAAAGATTTTGATCAAAATTGAAAGTATTGTGAAATTGAAGTAACCACGAAAGAAAAATATTTATTTTTCTATTTTAAACCCATTCTCCTTATAAAACTTCTTCCGCTTTTTAAACTGTCGATCTAGAAATTTGGTTTTGATGTCGTGATAATCGTAAACGGTTTTTTGTTGGCCACGAATTCGGCCGATGTATTGAGCAAGTTTGCCTTCGAAAGCCAGCGGAAAAGCAAGAACGATCGTTTGAATATCAGGAATATCAATTCCTTCACCAAATAACTGACCTGTCGCCAAGATAACCTGATAGTGTCCGGATTCAATTTGGGCAAATTTAGTTTTTCTGGCCGCGGTCGAATCATCGCCAGTTATGACAATTGTTTCGCAAATACCTTTGAGGCACATATTTAAAACCTCGAGATGTTCTTTTCGTTCGCTCAAAACCAAGATCTTCTGGTTTTCTGTTGCTAGTTTTTTAATGTCATCGAGGATAAGTTTGTTCCGAGATTGATCAAAAGAAACAATTCTGGCGAGGATTTGGTAATTGTCGGCCGTAAAGGAAAAAGGAACTTCGATTTCGGTTTCTCGAACGATGACTTGGCGATCGGTTTTTATGTTTTGGTTATTTTCCGTTTCATTTTGCTTTTCCGGTTTATCCAATAGCTCAATGATCACATCACCGATAAACAGATAAATAAGTTTTTCGTCATTATGTTTACGTTTTGGCGTGGCGGTTAGCCCATACCAATATTTGGCATTGATATTGGCAACAATTTCACGGAAAGTTTTGGCTGGAATATGGTGACATTCGTCGACAATAACTGTACCAAATTTATCTTTCCAATTTTTCAGATCTTCCTGTCGCGACAAGCTTTGCAACATGGCTACAGTTATCTTTTCACCAACGGTCTTTTTAACGCCATCAATCCGACCGATATGTGTTTTAGGAATATTAAGGAAGGTTTGAATGCGTTCAATCCACTGGTTTGCAATTTGTCGACGGTGAGTGAGAATCAAAGTTGGTTGCGACCGTCTGGCGATCAGTTCCAACCCCATAATAGTTTTCCCGCTTCCTGGCGGAGCCACAATAACACCCTGTTCGGTTTCCATTGCCAGATTAACAACTTTTTCTTGTTCTGGCCGAAGTTCAATAACAGATGAAAAATTTACTTCTGGCAATAATGTTCGTTCGTCCTGAATATTAAATGGAATACCCCGAGATCGCAGGTGATCGGTTAGTTTGATCAGAAACCCACGCGGCAAAATTATATTTTCACCATCTTCTTCGATTAACTTAAAAAACTTTTCTGTTTGATAAACACTTTTTCCTAATCGTTTTTTAAGCCAATAATCAAGGTTGGGGAAATTCAATTCTTCACGGATAAAATTTATTGTTGTCTTATCGAGTAACGCTTTTGAAACCAAGATGCCGTTTTTTAGTTTTAAAATCAGTTTATTGTCTTTATTGGAAGGTGGTTCGGTTATGTTTCCGTCGCTAGTAATTTTGGCGAAAACCGTGTCTAAAGTTTTGGTTGTAATTTTTTGGATTTGTTTTAAAAAATTCCACTGGTCTTTGTGTGGAGTTAATGTTTCGGGATTCAAAAAAACGGTTTTTTCTTGTGCCACAGATAAACCCTGCAATGGCAAAGCGATAAGGTTGCCAAAACCTTTTCCACTTTGAGTATCTTGATTGGGAAATAAACGGTCAAACGAAACCTCTTTATCAAAAGCGGAAAGATTTAATACTTGGCGGATACATTCGAGTAAAATAATTCGACTGCGAACGGCTGGATAAGCTTCTTCGAAAAACAACCAAACATGGGCACCATTGCCGGAACGAGATTTTTCTAAATAGGCTGGCAGATTTAATTCTTTGCAGATCTGAACAAGTTTTTGTCCTTCTTCAAAAGCATTGCCTCCATCAAAATCGGCGGCGATAAAATATGATGTATTGTTTTCTAGTAATGGATAAATACCGACAACATCTCGTCCGGCCAAATGTTTTTTGATAACATCTGGAGTTAGCGGAATAGCTTTTTTGTTTTCAAAACTGGCCATGGTACCACCACGATTTTTATGAGCTAAAAATTCTGTCCAATTAAAATCATAAGCCGGAGAATATCCGGATTTTTCACTTTTTTCCCAGCGTCTGGCAAAAACATCAGTTCGGCCACGGAATAAGGAAAGATAGAGATTGATTTGTTCATCGTTCATAAACCAAGTTTTCGGCAGATCGGATAATCGTCGCTATTTTTTGTGCGTATCTCGAAAAGTTTCATCAAAAATTGCGTAATAATCGGCGTAAATATATTTTTGAGCATACCCCGACGGACCAAAGGGTTTAAGAATTTTTAAATCAATAAGTCGTTCAATAACCCTATAAGCCCCTGGAGCGGAAAAGTTTGTCCATTTTATTATTTCGGCCACACCAACAATCGGCTGGCTGAATAATTTGCGAACAATTTCCAAAGTCGACTCGGCTGACTTTTTTCCAAGTTTTTGCATTTTGGCAAAATCACGATCACGCAATTCGGTAATTTTTGCGCAAGTATCAATACTGGATTCAGCAATCTCGGCCACGCCATCAAGAAAAAATTCCAACCACCCTTCAATATCGGCGTCTTCATCGTGATAAGATTGTAACTTTTGATAATAGAGTTTCTGATATTTCTTAAAATAACTCGAAAGATAAAGCACGGGCAATTCCAAAAGTTTTTTATAATGAAAAAACATCGCCACCAACAAACGTCCGGTACGTCCGTTACCATCGGTAAACGGGTGGATAGTTTCAAACTGGGCATGAATGAGTGCGGCTTTAATCAACGAAGGATATTCATCTTCGGTATGAATAAATTTTTCAAGATCGTTTAGCGACTTTTGCATGTCACCAACAGCTGGAGGAACAAAAGATGCCTCGGCTGGCGTTTTTCCACCAATCCAATTTTGTGAACGACGAAAATCTCCCGGATAGGCGTGTTGTGTAGAGCGGGCTTGAGTTAATAATTTCTCGTGGAGTTCTTTAATAAATCTCAAAGAAAGTGGGAAACGTTTTATTCTTTCAGTGCCATAATTAGCCGCTTTAATATAATGTTCGATGTCATCAACGTCGGAATCTTTGCGGTCTTGTCTTTTTATGATTGGGGCAGCCACAGCATCTTGAAAAGTAGCCTTTGTTCCCTCAATCTGACTGGAATATGTAGCATCTTTGATAACGAACATGGAAATAAAAAAATCCTTATCTGGCAAAAGGCGGGTAACGCCATCGAGTTTACCAACTAATCTAATGGCCTCTTCGTGCTTTTTATAAATCTTCGGACTTAAGATAAATCCTTCTTTTGGCGGAAAATCAAAAGGAGTAAAGGCTTTAAAACCTTCTTTTTGTTGGATATTTCGACCAATTTTTGGTTTGTTTACATTGCTCATATGAATATAAACATAATACTTGATTTTGTTTAGGTTGTAAATAAAGCGTAAAAAAACTCAACGAAGAAATAAAACGGTTTAGCCGATTTGAAAAATTATTCCGAGGTGGATCATCTGTACCGAATGGTGTGACAGAGGATATGGACATTCGGGCTTATGCTAAATACCTGCTTCGCGAAGGGAGTGTGACGGAGAAAAGGGAGTTGCTTGGAAATTTGAGGAGTCGGTTGGTTTATAAGGAAAAGACGATTACACTTTTAGAATCAGTGGAATAAAAAAACTGGGCGTTAGCCCGTTTTTTTAAATGTTTTTTATCGCCTATTAAAAAGTATGTTGATCACTAACTAATTTTCCACCATCTACTACAATTGCTTGACCATTAATATAAGAAGATTCTTTGCTGACTAAAAACGAAACAACGTTAGCAATTTCATCTGTTTCACAAACACGTTTCATTGGATATCCTTGAGCAATTCCGGCGTACCATTTCTGTAATTCTTCCGGTGATCGATCATTTTCCGAGTTGGCAATTTTAACAAAACCAGGAAGAACCGAATTTGCTCTAATATTTGGAGAAAAATCTACAGCAATCGATCGGGTCAGGGCATCGATCGCGGCTTTGGATACGGAATAAACACCAAAATTAGAAAGAGCCACAAGACTTTCAATAGAAGAAATATTAACAATTGTTCCACCGCCGGATTCTAATATAAGAGGTATGGCATATTTTGCCATTTTGAAATATCCGTTTAAATTTACTTCGAGTGTGGCATTCCATTCTTCCTCAGAAATTTCTACAATATTTTTCATCATGCCTGGACTATATCGAGCCACGGCGTTTACCAGATAATGAAGACCACCAAAAGTTTCTTTTGTTGTTTTAATAATCAATTCTACATCATCAGTCTTTGTGACATCAGCTTGAACAAAAATTGCTTCTCCGCCTTTTGTTTTAATAAGTTCGACTGTTTTTTGTCCAGTTTCGTATAGATCCACAACAACAATATTATATCCATCTTTTGAGAGTCGTAAAGCAATCGATCCACCAATAGACGGACCACCTTCTTTGTAGCCCATACCGCCACCAGTAATGATAGCTGTTTTATTTTGCATATAAAATTTGCCTTAACTTGAGATAACTCAATGAAGGACTTTAATCTCGCGGATTAACCCCTACACGTCGCCTCGTCCGGCCTCAGGCCTGTGAGTCGGCTCCGATAAAGAATAATCCTGGTCGAAGACCATGAGCGGTGGGGGCAGAGCAAGGGTGAGCCCCTCGAACCTTCAATTCTTCAGGGTCGCCTTGAGTCGGATCGAAAGACGACAGGGCTCGAGGCATTCGACTACGGCTGTAGAAACTACTGCCGTAGTCGAATGGCGGTGTGTACGCGTTCAGTACCAACCGTATGAGGGTATTGTAAGGGGTTTTGAAGGATTCGTGGCTGAATAGACATTTCGGGTTGCTAAAACAGTCGGTGAATTTATTTCACCGACTGTTTTTGTTTCCTTGGTTTTGAGGGAATATTCAGAATAGTTTCGATCATCTTTTTCTTAGTCTCCGAGTTGATTCCTCGATGAGTATTCACCTTCTGTTTCAGATGAGAAAAAGAACCGTCTAGGGTGTTGGTGGTTTTGGTGATATCTAATTGTTTATACTTCTCAAAAGTGAAAAGATAAGGCTTGGCGATAGTTATCGCTCGATAGGCCGAGCGAACTTTTTTGTGAGTGAATTGCCAGCGGTTGCTGAAAAGGTTGGTGGTTTTTTCTTGAAGAAAAACCTTCCATTTTTCATGCCAATTTTTTAATTCATTTTCAAAAGTTTTTTCATCGAAATATTTGAGTTTAAGAATCAGGCTTCTGAGTTCTTGTCCGGCCGGAAGTTCCGGTCTCCTCGTTAAGTATCTCGTCACTGTCTTCACGAGATGAAACTGACAGGTTTGAACCTTATAACCCATTGAATCAAGGGTTTCTGGCAACCAACGTTTGCCGTCACAGACCACGGCATAGATTTTATAACCCAGACTTTCTAGGTGACCGAGACCATAAATATAATCTTCAATTTTTTCACTTCGAACAAAATACCAGAGAAGATTTTTTCGATCGGTCCAAGACCTAAAAACCATAACACCGAATTCTTCAAAACCAGTGACGTCCATAACCACCACGACCTCTTTGTTCAGTTCAGAGACTGGATTAAAGACCACGCTCTTTTCAGAGGCGATTTTCTTTAACTGACGACTTAATTGTCGTTTGGATAATCCAGACGTCTCAGACAGGTTTTCGAGGGTCTGACGCTTAAGAACGTACTCGTTCCACATCTTGTCTTTGTCTGTTTTTTCTGACCTTCTTTTGGATTGGAAACTCTCGCCACAAGAGGTACAAGAATATCGTTGCAAACCTCTTCTTCGGCCATTCTTTTTAACGGAAAAACTGCCACAAGAAGGGCAGTTTTTTATGTGTCATATAAAATATTCTCTATTCTAGGCTAATCTTAGGTTAAAAACAATGTTTTCAGCAACCCAAAATGTCTATTAACTCCAAAACTCCATTTTTCTGCTATTATAAAGCGTTACAATGGAGGAAAACAAAGAAGGAATATCCCGTGTTTTCCGCTACTTCAGACTAAAAGTAACGAAAAGCACGGGATATTTCGTTCCCGAAACCAAGAGACCCCAGCCATAGGTTTGGCAAGGGGTACGTTCTTCAGAGTCAGGAGATCCATCATGAACCGCAGCAGTTTTCTCGCCGTCATCGTCGTCCTCGCCGCCCTTTTTACCCCCAAGGCGACGATAGCCCAAACCCGCGACTACAGTCGTGGAGACATCTCATTCGGAATCCCGGCGGGATTCCGAACGGACATCTACGTCGAGAACGCCTTCGTCGACATGTCCAGCGCGAGACAGGGGGACTGGAAAGGTCGGCAATGGGACCTCATCATCGTCGGCGACCGGGTGTACATGCACTGGGGTCGACGGCATGTAACGGGGACCATCGAGTCCTCGTCGTGGCGCCGCGTCGTCGAATGGGATGACGGCCAGGGTCGAAGGCTGCGAACTGCCTCGGTCCGCGCGGCACTCGGAAGGTCCGAGTTCTGACCCCCCCCATCACGCCACCCGATCTAGAGCCAAAGCTCAAAGCACCAGCCTCTCGACTGGTGCTTCAATGTTTTTAAAGAGATAATTTTTAAAAATAAATCAAACCTTCAAATACCGCCTCATCGCAAACGCCGTCGAAGCCATGCAAACCAGAGCCGCACCGATAAACTCCAAACCGAAAACCCAAGGTGCTTGGCCAACGAAGAAATTTTGCAGTTGAGAACTGGTTTCAAAATAAGCGTCAAAGAGCGGATTGAAAATCAAAACGGCGGGTACGACGACTAAACCGGAAATAATTAAAGCGGTTAAGGAAAAAATGAAGGCTTCGACTAAATACGGGGCGCGAATAAACCAACCGGCCGCGCCGACCAGACGCATAATAGAAATTTCTTCGCGATGGACAAAAATTGTTACTCGAACAGTGTTGAAAACAATCAAAACCGCAATCGCTAGAAAAATGGCAAGTAGAGTAAAACCAAACCAGCGAGCTTTGGTGGTGACGTCAGAGAGACTAGCTAAAACTGTTTCGTGACTGGTAAAATCCTTGACTTCGATGAAATCACGGAATGATGGGTGGTCAAGTGCTTCCAAAATCATTGGATAATTATCGGCCGAGCGAGCTCGAACAATCAATTCATAACCGAATGGATTGCCACCCACCTCGTCGAGCGAAGCCAAAACTGTTGGGTTGTTAGCGTGTTTGGTTTTGAAATCTATTAGCGCTTCATCTGGCGTGACCAAACCCACGTCTTCAACTTCTGGTAAACTGCGTAAATACGAGGCAGCATTTTTAACCTCGGCTTCTTCGGTGCCGATTTTAAAAGTTACCGAAACATCAACTCTTTTTTCGACATTATTAATAGCCGCGTCAGTGGCCAAATTTAAACCCAGCAAAACATCGACGGTCAAAAAAGTTAGCGTCAGCATACTGACCGTAACCAAAGACAACCAAAAATTTCTAAAAAAATGTTGAAAGGCGAATTTAATGATCCGCAAAAGTAATCTCATAAGCGATAACGTCCTTCCTCCTCATCGGAGATTATGTTTCCATCTTGCAAAGTGATGACGCGGCGCCGAAGATGATTTACCACTTCGCGATTGTGGGTGACTAAAACTACCGTCGTGCCAAACTCATTAATTTTTTTTAAAAGATTGATAATTTCGTGGGCGTTGATGGTATCCAAATTCCCGGTCGGTTCGTCGGCCACGATAATCTTCGGTTTATGAGCCAAAGCGCGAGCAATGGCCACCCGTTGTTGTTCACCGCCAGAAAGTTGGCGTGGATAACGATCACCACGATCGTGAAGATTTACGATTTTCAAAACCTGCGGCACAACTTCGCGAATTCGCTTAGCCGAGGCTCCGGCCACTTCGAGAGCGAAAGCCACATTTTCTGAAACCGTTTTCTTTGGCAATAATTTAAAATCCTGAAAAACTACACCAATTTGACGACGAAGTAGTGGAACCTCGGAATGTTTAATTTTGCTGATATCCCAACCACCAATAATCACCTCGCCCCGCGACGGATGTTCTTCGGCAAACAAAAGTTTGGCCAAGGTGGTTTTTCCCGTGCCACTCTGACCAACAATCGACACAAACTCACCCGGCTTGATATGAAGACTAACATTCTGCAAAGCCGCCACGTTTGGTGAATAAATTTTAGAAACGTTTTTTAATCGAATCATAGGCTTGGATTGGAAGGGGTTAAAGGGGACGAAGGCCTCGCCCGTGGCCAGGCTATGGCCGAGGGGGTTGCAGGGAGTTTTTTATCTGTCATCCCGAGTCAGCTCTTCGATAGGTCTCAGAGCCCTGAGCCGAGTCGAAGGGAGAGGGATCTCGCCACGTGACTCCAAAATATTTTTTAAAATCGAAAGTCACGAGGCGAGATTCTTCACCAGGGTTCAGAATGACAGATCAAAACATTTAAAAAATCCCCTGCAACCCCTTAAACCCCTTCGGCCATAGCCTGGCCTACAGGCGAGGCCTTCCGCCCCTCCAACAAAACCAACCATTGTAATTCCCTCCTAACATTGCTATGATACCACGCGTTAAAAGAAGAGACAAAAAATATTTGGGATAAATGCGGGTATGGTTTAGTGGTAAAACATGACCTTCCCAAGGTCGAGTCGTGAGTTCGATTCTCGCTACCCGCTCCACTCGGAAATTACAAATTCCAAATCCCCCCGCCTCCGTCCTGTCGAACAGGACTTCGAACGGGGTCCCGCCAAAGACCTCCGTCGGCGGGACAATTTCCAAACAGGCCGATGTAGCTCAGTTGGTAGAGCGCCGGTATCGTAAACCGAAGGTCGTGGGTTCGAATCCCACCATCGGCTCCATCCCACTCCGCCTTGTTGGACAAGGCTACGTTAGGGATTACGCCAACAACATTTAAAAAAATCTCCCCGGAATTTTTCCGGGGAGATTTTTGATTTTTATTCAAACTTTCAGTCGATAGTCAGACCCATTGACTTTTATTGTAAAAAGACTATTATTAACCGTTCGTTTAAACTAGTTTTTAGTTTTTTAACGAAAGTTTTTCCACTCCGTTCTTTTATAAAGGTGGACAAAACCATGGAACCTTCGATTGAGGTGGGGCAGATTCTGGACGATAAGTATGAAGTTATCAGTAAACTAGGAAGTGGTGGTGTAGCCTGTGTTTATTTGGTAAAAGTCCTCGGGACAGATGAATTGAGAGCCTTGAAAGTCATCGATTATCCCGAAGGCAATACTCGAACAAGGGCCAGATTTTTTCGAGAAGCCAGAATCATGACTTCGTTGAATCATAAAGGAGTGGTTCGGGTTTTTGAAACAAAGATCACCAGCGATCTCTGTTACATCGTCATGGAATATGTACCTGGCGGCTCATTAGATGAAGCTGTTAGGAAAAATGGCTGCCTGGCACCAACTGTCGCTGTTAAGTTGGCGCTCCAAGTCCTCGAAGCTCTAGCAGTTATCCACGAGCAAGGGATCATCCACCGCGACATCAAACCCAGTAACATCTTGTTGACCGAGACTGGGGAGGCAAAATTAATCGATTTTGGCGCGGCTCATGTTACCGCTCCAGATTACGATGATCCTGCCTTGCGAGAAGGAATTGTTGGGACGTATGGCTACATGTCCCCAGAGCAAAAAGAACCTAAAGGGTTGAGAATTGACGGTCGCACCGACCTTTACGCTCTCGGGATAGTCCTCTTTGTCTTGCTAACCGGCCGCAGCCCTTCTTTCTTTACTAATAGTGACAACGAAGAAAGAAGAAACGAAATATTTTCGGAGGATATTCCGTGGTCGCTGGCAGAAACGATCTTCAAGGCGACAACTCCGAATCCAAATGGTCGTTACGGCCAGGCCGAGGAAATGGCCAGAGTCCTTAGGTCGCTTCAGAGCCATCTGCCTACAGAGTCACCAAGACCGCCACCAGGAGAGGCTCTCCTAGACTTGTTAATTCCAACGGTCGACCTCTCAACACAGAAAGCTAGTCGTACCGGACTACGTCCAGAACGACTGAAAATGACTGTTGGTATAGGACTGATCGTCGCCATCTTGGCCGGCATCTGGTGGCTAGCCACCCAGTTCCCTATTTAGAAAGCGCACCAATCTTCAACCAGGTGCGCTCTTTTTTTACTTTTTTAAAAATTCCAAAAAAATCTCCCCGGAAAAATTTCGGGGAGATTTTTGATTTATTTTTCGAATCAATTAACTGGTCTTCAGAAACTTCCAAATTTTTGAAGAAGTTTTGAAACTTTCAATTACTGAATCCATGCCTTTCTTATAAACGATGATCGCTTTAACTGTATATTTTGTTCCCTCTTCACCTTCCACTTTATCAGTGGCCATAACCACGGAATAAACGGATCCAAGATCAATAACCTCGCTTGGCACATTTAAACCAATTGAGTCAAGAGAGGCCAGCCATTCTGGTGGCATTTGATCGGCGGTCAGATAGCCTAGATCACCGCCGTTAGCCGCGGAGGTGTCTTCGCTATTAGCCACGGCCACGGTGGCGAACAATTCACCGTTTTTTAAACTAGCTAAAGCGCCGTCAATTTTAGTTTTTGGCTCAGTCTGCAAAGTCGCATCTGATTGAATCACTTCTTCAACCTGTGAAGCCAAAACCATTGGTTTTATAACATGATTCAAAAAAGTTTCCTTATCCCAACCAAAAACTCGTTTTATTTCTGTGGTAAATTCTTCTTCTGTACCACCCTGAGCATAAGCCGCCTGCAAAGTTTCGTTTACTTTAGCTTCGTCGACTCTAACCTGATATTGTTTAGCTAACTGGTCGATTATTCGCCGATCAATTATGGTGCCAAGAATATTATCACTTACTTCTGAAGCCGACATTTGTTCTTCGGATGGCGTACCGTTTGAAGTGTAATAATTTTGCAGAGCGTCGTATTCCTGATAAAAATCACTAAAAGAAACTGGTTGCATGTTTACGACAGCAACTGGATATGGCACAACCGAAGTTACAGAACGAACAAATTTGTCAGAGAAAGGCAAAAGATAAACCGCAGCTGTAAGTGCACTGACACAAACTAAAACTATTAAACCTAAGCCTAAACCCATTAACAAACGGAATTTTGAGGCTGAAGTGGTGGAGTGGTGGTTGGAGTGATGGAGTGATGGCTTGCCCGTCCGAAGCCCGGCGAAGGCGGGAGTGATGGAGTCGGTGTCGGTAATCGGTTTTTCTTCATAGTCTGCTTCAAAAGTCACGTCTGGTGGTGTAGTTTCTTCGGCCACCGGAGTTTCTAACAAAGTCGACTCGAGCAATTCTTTATTGTCTGTTTCCATAGATTTTTATTAGGTCAAATTTATTAATATCGAAGAAGTAATACCACCATTTTAACGAATTGGCAACTGCGGATAAGTCGGTAATAGGTATTTCTGAGAGATAGTCGGTTTCCGATATTTGTTCGCCTTCAGTCTGGTTAGCGGCGGCCGAATCAGGCACAATCATAACTTTTTCTCCAGGTTTGGACAAGCCTAACTTGATTCGCGCTTCCCGTTCAATAAAAGTCTCGGTTTGAACAGCGCTCATTAAACTGGTAATTTCCGAATTCTTAGCCTCCAAAGAAGTCTTCTCGGCTTCCAATTCGGCAATCTCTTGTTGAATCGTGTAATTGCGGGCAAACTCTCGACCAAAAGAAAAAATTAGTAAACCCAACAGCAAAAGATTCACGATCAAAAAAGTTCGCGAAGACAGAAGACGGGGTAGGCTAAAGGTGCGGGACGGATGGAGCATAGGTGTGGTTGGGGGCTATGGAAGGAGAGGTGATTTGTTGAAATTATTGAATTATTTAATTTCTGAATTATTTAATTAAAGAAGCCTGATTATTGGAAATGTCTCCCGCCGTCGTAGGACTTTGGCGGGATCCCGTCAAAAGCCGCTGTCGGCGGGATAATGATAAATTTCTAATGTCTAAGTACGGAGGTTTAATTTCTAGAATAATAAATTCCACCATTTGTCATTTGGTATTGGAAATTAGACATTCCTACCCAATTTCGTGGTTTCGCCACCTTTCGTTGTTTCGTAACCCTCTGGTGATTCGTAACAAAAATTATTTTTGAAAAAACTCTTGCGAAGCCGTCTCTCGTTCTCGCTTACCAACAGCTGCGGCTAAACGTTCAACCTCGACGTCACTTAAACGATCGGCTAGTGATTTAAGTTTTTGAGCGCGGCCGATTACCACCGGGTCATTCTGAGCTTCTTTTTTTAAATCGTTTAGAAGATGGTGAAGATCAATGGGACGATGAACTCGGCGAACAGCGATGTCGGCCGCATTGCCGGCTGTTCGCAAATAAACCGTGCCGAAACGAAAAACTGTCGCCAGTAAACCTTTGATATAAAAAGTTACCTCTTGAATATTTTTATGTTCAACTTCAGTTGTGGTTCGATCAAAAAAACCGTGTTGAGTAATATCGACCGAACGTTCGTCAGTCACGACCAGGGCAGTTTTTCGCCAAGAAAAATGGGTTCGAAAAGCCATAACAATGCCTGTGCCGGCCATAACCACCAAAAAAATTATGCCAACCATTCCCTGCCGCACCAAAGGCACCAAAAAGAAAAACGGCGCGGCAATCCAAACAAATAAAAAAATCCACCAGGGCAAAGTTGGAATAAAATCCTCGCGCACTACATCTAAAATCTGCTCGTTAGGTCGCAGTTTAATCAGATTGTTTTCTTTCATAACTCAAGTTTTAGGACTTTCTCATTTGAGTGCAGAACGAGGAAAGACCTGGGTTTTTTTGTTCAACGTCTCAACATACGTTGAACACAAAAACCCAGGTTTTGACGAAGTTATGTGCCAAATGAGGAAGTCCTAGGTTTCTTTTTTAGAGCGGAGCGGGCGACCTCGCGATCATCCCAAGGAATGGTTTTACCATCAGCCACAGTCATAACCGGTTCGCTACCTTTACCGGTAATCAAAACCAAATCTCCGGACTCAGCTAAATCAATCGCTTTATGGATGGCTTCGCGACGATCCAGGATACGAAAAAGATTTTGGTTTTCAGTCTTGCCAACCGTTCGAGCGCCGTCAGCTACTTGATCAATAATTTCCTGCGGATCATCGTCATACGGATCTTCATTTGTCACAATAACTACACCGGCTTTTTCACCGGCCATTTGGCCAAGAATCGGCCGACGAGCCGCATCACGACCGCCGCCGCAAGAACCCAGAACGTGAATAATTTTATTATGCGGAAATAATTTAATTGTTTCGTAAAGACCACGCATGGCGTTTGGTTCAAAAGCAAAATCAACTATGACGGTAAAATTCTGTCCTTCGTTTACAGTTTCCATTCGCCCAGGCACGGTTTTAATTTTTTTCATGGCTTCAATAATATTCTGAGTTGAAAAACCAAGCGCTTTCATAACCGAAGCAGCGGCCACGGCGTTATAGACATTATACAAACCAAGCGGCTTAATAAAAACCGGTCGTTCCTCCCAACTAAATTCCGAACCGTTGGCCGATAATTTTACTTCTTTTTCGTCAACAAAAAACTCGATCACTCTTGATCCAATCCCTTGATCCCCTTCAACCCCTTCGTCCCCTTCCAATAAAGCCAAAAAGTACGGCGCATGTTCGTTGTCAATGTTAACGACGAACGACTTGTGGATTTCTTTTCCCCTCAGAGTTTTATTGGAACTTTTGGCCACAAAAGAGAAAAAATTGCCTTTGGCTTTTTTATAATTTTCAAAACCGCCGTGCGATTCGATATGCTCGGGCGACAAGTTAGTCAAAACTGCGACATCAAAATTTATCCCCACGTGACGAGACTGAACCACGCCTTGTGATGAAGTTTCGACAATGGCATATTCACAACCCTCACTCACCATTTGCCGCAAAAGTTTTTGTGTTTGAAATCGACCAAGCATGGTCATTTTTTTATCGTTAACCCACTCGCGATCACCAACCTTGAAACTCACGGTCGAAGCCCAACCAACTTTTTTCCCGGCCGCCTCAAGCATTTGTCCAAGAAATTGCACGGTCGTCGATTTACCAGAAGTACCGGTGATACCAATGACAATTAATTTTTGAGATGGAAAACCAAAAACCACGGCCGCTAGTTTGGCCAAAAACCAATGATAGGCCGACAAAATTGGCTTGGGAATTATTTTTCTAACTGTTCTTTTAAAACTCATAGGTAAAAGAATTGTAGCAAAATTTGGCATAAAAACCAAACCCCGCGTTTCTTTTGGAAACGTGGGGTTGGCGGACTCGGTTTGGATTTTTAATCCATGGTGGATCTAGCGGGAATTGTCCCGCCTCTTAGGTTCGGACGGGATCCCGCCAAAAGTCACTGTCGGCGGGAAACCCGGGATCATACGCAATTTAACCAATTCTCCTAAATACCCTACAATGTGATTAGTCCGACTTTAACTAATTACCAGTATGCCTAATAATGAATTCAAAACATTGGAATTAATTTTTCCACAAGGAATATTCGACTGGTTTGAA
>JAZDHJ010000018.1:0-12412 GCA_043805995.1 Candidatus Uhrbacteria bacterium | reverse complement strand
GAGCTTGAATTTAGCTTCAAAACAGCCTCTGTAAAGGCCTGAATACTCGTTGACAGTGTTTCTGGCTCATGGTTGCCATTACCGCCTATATGACACGTTTGCTGAACGACAATATGTGACATTTTTGTTGAGTGACAACAGGGTCAAAATCAAAAATACCTCGAATTTACTTCGAGGTATTTTTTGACTGATTTATTTAATGGTAATTTCACCGCTCTTATTCGCGCCAATCGTTATTTCATCACCTTCATTTATTTCGCCTTTAACGATTTTCATGGCGAGAGGATTAAGGATCAGATTTTGGATAACGCGTTTTAATGGACGAGCACCGAAGGCCGGATCGTAGCCTTTTTCGGCCAGGAGTTTTTTGGCTGGTTCGGAAACCGAGAGACTGATGCCTTTCTCGCGTTTCAAACGATCGGCTGTCCGCTTGAGTTGAAGTTCGACAATGTTGGCAATCTCGGCTTCAGATAATGAATGGAAAGTGATTATTTCATCGACACGGTTGAGAAACTCGGGACGGAATTGTTCTTTTAGAAGTGCGGTGATGCGCTCAGTAATTTCTGAATCTTCACCCGCACCAGCGGCGCCGTCCGAGAAACCAATTGAGCCGAGTTCGCGACCGGTGTTTTGCAAGACATCGGAACCAATATTGCTCGTCATAATGATGACGGTATTTTTGAAATTGACTTTGCGGCCTTTGGCGTCAGTTAAATGTCCTTCGTCAAGAATTTGGAGGAGCATGTTGAAAGTGTCAGGATGAGCTTTTTCAATTTCATCGAACAGAATTACCGAGTATGGTCGGCGACGAATAATTTCGGTCAACTGACCACCTTCCTCGTAACCAACATAACCCGGCGGCGAGCCGATCATTTTTGAGACCGCGTGTTTTTCCATGTATTCGGACATGTCGAGTCGAACCAAAGCTGATTCGTCATTAAACATGAATTCAGCCAGCGCTCGAGCCAATTCAGTTTTTCCGACACCAGTCGGTCCGAGAAAAATAAAGGAACCGATTGGCCGATTTTCTTCGCCAATGCCAGCCCGAGAACGCCGTAAGGCATTTGAGACGGCAGCGATTGATTCTTTTTGACCAACGACACGCTTGGTCAACTCATCCTCCATGCGTGCTAATTTCTTCAATTCGGATTCAAGCATTTTGGCAATTGGAATATGCGTCCAACGAGAAACCACAGCCGCAATTTCTTCCTCGGAAACTACTTCTTTTAAAATACCGCGATTGCGCTGCAGGGAAGAGAGGGCTTTTTCGACGGCTTTGAGTTTTTTTTCTTCGAGGGGAATTTGACCATAACGAATCTCGGCGACTTTTTCCAAATCACCTTTGCGCTCGGCCAATTCAGCTTCGGCCTTCAAAGCCTCCATATGACTTTTAACATTGTGAATCTCGCCGATTTTTTCTTTCTCATTTTTCCAGCGACCTTCCAAAGCATCGGTCTTTTCGCGCAAGTCGCCAATTTGTTTTTCGATTTCTTTTAGACGAGCTTTTGAATCCTTATCTTCTTCCTTTTCCAAAGCCTTGCGTTCAATTTCTAAACGCATTAAATCACGTTTTAACATGTCGAGATCCTCGGGCATGGAATCGATTTCCATGCGCAAAGCCGAAGCGGCTTCGTCCATAAGATCGATGGCTTTGTCCGGCAGGAAACGGTCGGCAACATAACGACTGGAAAGTTCGGCCGCGGCCACAATGGCGGGATCACTGATACGAATTCCATGATGAAGTTCGTATTTTTCTTTAATACCGCGAAGGATGGCCACTGTATCTTCAACACAAGGTTCTTCAACTAGAATTGGTTGGAAACGACGTTCGAAGGCCTGATCTTTTTCAATATGTTTTTGATATTCTTTTATTGTCGTGGCGCCAATGGTTCGCATGGCCCCGCGAGCCAGGGCGGGTTTCAACATGTTGCTGGCGTCGAGCGGGCTGCCTTCAGACGTGCCGGCCCCCATGAGGGAATGGAGTTCGTCGATAAACAAAATAATTTTACCATTGGAGTTTTCGACTTCTTTCAAAACTGCTTTCAAACGATCCTCAAACTCGCCACGATATTTTGTGCCAGCTACCATGGAGCCAAGATCGAGCGAGACGATTTCTTTGTCGCGCAAAAGTTCGGGAATATCGCCAGCCACAATTCGCTGAGCCAGACCTTCGACGATAGCCGTCTTACCAACTCCAGCCTCGCCAATAAGAACAGGATTATTTTTTGTCCGACGAAGCAGAACTTGCATAACTCGACGAATTTCGGCATCACGACCAATGACTGGATCGAGTTTTCCGGCCCGCGCCACCTCAGTCAAATTCCGACTGTATTTTTCCAAAGCTTGATAACGAGATTCTGGTTCCTGTGAATCGACACGTTGCGTGCCGCGAATATCTTTTAAAACTTTCATGATCGCGTCTTCGTTCACTTCAAAAGAACCGAGCAGTCTGGCAATCGGCTTGTCGGCGAGTAAAGCTAAGAACAAATGTTCGGTCGAAATAAAATCGTCCTTAAAAGATTTGGCTCGTTTACCAGATTCGGCCAAAACATTGGCCATGCCCGGTGAAAGCATAATTTGGCCGACCCCGCCGGCCATAATGTCGCCGGATTTGGGCATAGCGTCCAAAATCTGATCAACTTTGCCGCGAAGAGCAATTTGATCGGGCAAAATTTTGTCCAAAATTGCTCGAACGGCGCCTTCATCCTGACCGACTAGAGCGGCCAAAAGATGAATCGGCTCCAAAGCCGGCTGACCATTATCGGCCGCCAGGTTGTGGGCGTACTGCAAAGCCTCTTGGGATTTGTGAGTGAAGTTGTTGGGTAACATATTGCGGAGTGATGGAGTCGTGGAGTGGTGGAGTGGCGGAGTGATGGAATTTATTATTTTAAAAAAATAATCTTCCATAACTCCAAGACTCCACGACTTTTTATACTCCACGACTTTAAATTAGCACTCCAAAGTATAGAGTGCTAATTGACAAAAGTCAAGTTGTGAATAAGTCGGTTTTTGGGTAAAATTGATATCGCCACTAGTTTTAAGTGCTGACGGTACAAAAAATATGGAACGAATCAAAAATCAAACAGAATTATTAAGAAAACTCAAGGTTGATATAAAAAATTGTCAACAAAATAAAGTTCTTTTTTTAGGCGGTCATTTTCCTCTTTTATACTCAAAAAATAACAAAATGGCGGTTGAAGGACTTTTTTATTGGGGTAAATTTTCTCTTTACACTCTTGAGTTGGCTTGCAAAATTGGCAAATATGCCAGAGAGATTGGCAAACAGGTTGAATTTGTATTTTTTGTTGATGATCATGCTTATGAAGAAGTGGAAAAACTTCACTCTAATGATCTAAAAAAACGCCGAGATAATTTATATAAACTTCGTAGTGGGAAAAATACAACATTACCTTTTGAATACAAAAAAATATTAAATAAATATGGATTTTCTGAAACCAACATTTTACGTCATGATCATGGAAAAGAAGATCGGCATGACTGTTTATATTTTTCAGAAAAGATTTTGCGAGCCTCCACAAGAAAAATCGACAATGTTTGCGCTAGAGAATATACAGAATTTTTAGAAAATCCAAAATATTTTGATAAGGAACAAACATATTTAATTGCTTTCATTCCCAATCGTTGCCAGGGACATGTTTGCAATGTAGCTTTGGCCAATGAGGTGAAAAATCTTAAATCGAGTCATGTGTTTATGGAAACCCTTATGCCAACTTTAAATAAGAAAAATCTTTTTGAACAAGGACGCGGTGTTACTTACAGAAAAGAATAAAAAACAAAATTTAGTCGCAGAATAGCGGCGATCGCCGTTATTCTGCGACCAATCTATGAATTCTCATCACATCTTCAGTCTCCGTCTCGATGACTTATCTGGCCAAGAACTCGGCCAGCTCTTTTCTGATTGGCTAAACGGTTCCGAACCAAAAACCGTCGTTACCCCAAATCCTGAATTCTGCCTACTGGCTCGACGTGACAAAGAATTCGCCAAACTTTTGTCTCAATCCGATCTCTCATTGCCAGATGGTGTCGGTCTAAAATACGCTGTCGCCGCGCTCACCGATCAAAAACTAGAACACCGTCACACCGGCGTTGATACACTTGAGTATCTTGCAAGTACTGGCGCTCGTCTCGTTCTTGTTGGTGGGAAAAAAGAGATAGCGGAAAAAGCGGCGGAAAATTTGAAAAGGAAATTTACGAGCTCTGACATTATCGTTATTGATCCAGGCCAGGTTCCAGAAGACGGAACTCCGACAATGGAAACGATTGAAGCACTCAAAAAAAGCGAACCAAAAATCTTAGCTGTTGCCTTGGGGCAGGGCAAACAAGAAAAATTCATCGCCAAAATTCTCCCCGAACTACCCAGCGTCCGCATTGCCATCGGTGTCGGCGGCGCTCCGGACATGATTTCCGGTCAACTGCCTCGCGCCCCGCTTTTTATGCGCCAAATCGGTCTGGAATGGCTCTGGCGACTGGTAATTGAACCCAAGCGTTGGCTCAGGATTTTTCGGGCCGTCGTCGTCTTTCCAGCTATCGTAATTTGGGCTACAATATCCGAGCGCCGATTCTGGTCAGCCTGTCGCAATGTTTTAAAAGAATGGTTATGAAAATCTACTTCGCCGGTTCAATCAGAGGCGGACGCGACGATGTAAAAATTTATTTTGACATCATCGATTCGCTCAAAAAATATGGCACGGTTTTAACTGAACATATTGGCGACAATGATCTTTTAGTTCATGGCGAACCACATTTAACCGAAGCTGAAATTTACCATCGTGACATGTCGTGGCTCAAAGAATCCGAAGTAATCGTCGCCGAAGTCACTTCACCCAGCCTTGGCGTCGGTTACGAAATCGGCCAAGCCGAAAGTCTTGGTAAAAAAATCCTTTGCCTTTACCAAAATTCCACCGACAAAAAACTTTCCGCCATGATCGATGGCAACCAAAATTTAACCGTAGCTAAATATTCCAACCTCGAAGAAGCAAAAAACCTTCTAGAAAATTTTTTCCGAAAATAATATGACAGTTCGTACTCGTTTCGCCCCATCACCAACCGGTTATCTCCACATCGGTAGCTTGCGCACCGCTCTTTATTGTTATTTTTTTGCCAGAAAACATAACGGTACTTTTGTTCTGCGGATTGAAGATACTGATCAAACTCGCTTTGTGCCAGGTTCAATGGAAAGCTTGATCCAGGTTTTAAAACACATGGCCATAACCATAGACGAAGGCCCGACTCTTAACGAAAAAGGCTTACTCACCGAGACTGGCGAATTCGGTCCTTATATTCAATCAAATAGAACGGAAATTTATCGCGAGCATGCCAAGGTTCTTTTAGACAAAGGCGCGGCTTATTATTGTTTCTGTTCTTCTGAACATCTTGATACCCGCCGCAAAGAACAAGAGGCTGCCAAATTACCAACCAAATATGACCGTGCCTGTTTAAAATTAACCCCGGAAGAAATCCAAACCAAACTGGCGGCCGGTGAAAAATATGTTATTCGGTTGCATGTACCAGACGGTGAAACTGAATTTGATGATTTGGTTCACGGCCATGTTAAATTTAGCAACAAAGAAATCGACGACCAGGTGCTTATAAAATCAGACGGTTTTCCAACTTACCATTTAGCCAACGTGGTCGATGATCATTTAATGAACATTAGCCATGTTATTCGCGGCGATGAGTGGTTGTCTTCGGTGCCAAAACACATCGTTCTTTACAAAGCTTTTGATTGGACGCCGCCAGCCTTTGCTCATTTACCACTTATTTTGAACGCTGATCATTCCAAACTCTCCAAACGTCAGGGCGATGTCGCGGTCGAAGATTATTTAAAAAAAGGTTATTTACCGGAAGCTTTGAATAATTTTATTGCCATTTGCGGTTTTAATCCAAAAGGCGACCAGGAAATTTATTCCCTACAGGAATTGATTGATCTTTTTGATATTGAAAAAGTTAACAAATCCGGAGCGATTTTTGACAAAGAAAAACTCAACTGGATGAACAGTCAATATATCCACAGGCTGTCGGTCGATGATTTGACAGACCTTTGTTTGCCGTATGTGGTCGAGGTAGGGAAGACCATCGAGGCTAGCTTGCTTAAAAAAATCTGCACGGTCGAACGCGAACGTTTGGTTTTGCTTTCTGATATTGTCGAAAAAATTGACTCTTATCTTAAACTTCCTGATTATCAGCCGGAAATTTTGGTTTGGAAAAAATCGAGCAAAGAAGAGGCTTTAGTTCAACTAGAAAACATTAAAACTTTTATCGAAGCGCAAAGTGAAGAAAATTTATCCTCTACCGAACTGGTCGAAACGGCCATTCGGGGGTATATTGAAAGCAATGGTTTACAAAACGGCGCCGTCCTTTGGCCACTGCGCGCCGCCTTATCCGGTTCTACCACTTCACCAAGCCCGTTCGAACTTATTTGGGTTTTAGACAAAGATGAATCACTGAATCGTATAAAACAAGCGATTGAAAAACTCCTTTCAACTCCTTCATCCCTTTAGTCCCCCTTGCCACGCCGTAGCTCGCCTCGAGCGAAGGGTGGTTAAACCCCTCGAAGACCCTGAGCCGAGTCGAAGGGTTCACTTCAACCGCTATGCCAACCTGGAGGAAAACCATAATTCTCTCACTCGCTTGTCTACTGATTCTCCAGTCAAGCCCATTTTTAGTTTCCGCCGAAACTGTCATCAACGATAATCTTCAAGCCATAAACGACGAAATCGATGCGCGTAAAATTAAAATTGATCAAATAAATAATAAGATCGAGGAATATCAAAATAAAATCGATCAAGCTGAATCCAAGCAAGCCTCACTAACAAATGAAATCGAACTACTAGATAACCGAGCGGCTCAGACCGAGTTAGAAATCGAGGCGACGAACGAGGAAATTTCCACCATCGACGCTGAAATGAGAGTTACCGACAAATCCATTGCCGAGGCCACGGCCGCTTTGGATCGTGAACGCGAAATGATTGCTTCGGTCTTGCGTGAAATGCGGGTGGCCGACAATGTCTCGCCAGTCGAATGGTTTTTTGGCAGCGAATCATTTTCCGATCTTTTTGGTCGCGTTGAGGATCTTGAAACTCTTCATTCTAATTTAGACAAATCACTTAGCGAGGCCCAGGCAACCAAAACCTCTCTTCAGGCCTATAAAGAAGAACAGGAAACGCGTTTAACCTCACTTGAAGATTTGCAAAAGAATTTAGAAAAAGAAATCGCTCTGCTCGACAGTCAAAAAGAATCCAAAATTGTTTTAATTGCCGAAACTGCCGAGTCTGAAGATGAATTTCAGGCCTTGTTAAACGAACTACGGGCCGAAGAACAATATGTCAATCGTCAAATCGCCAGTTTACAATCCGGGATTGAAGAAAAACTAAAAGAAAATGACGTTGTTGGCGACAGTTCGGTTTTGTCATGGCCAGCGCCGCCCCTCAAAGGCATCTCGGCCACTTTTCATGACCCAACTTATCCTTTCCGTCACCTTTTTGAACACCCGGGAATCGATTTACCAACCCCGGTTGGAACACCAATCAAATCCGTGGCTCCAGGTTATGTCGCTTGGGTTAAGCAGGGCAGAAGTTATGGTAATTATGTTCTAATAATCCACGCAAGCGGTGTCGCCACCCTTTACGCTCACCTATCCAAGATTTTAGTTGAAACCGATCAGTTCGTAGTTCGCGGTGAAACCATCGGCCTATCCGGCGGCCGCCCAGGCGATCCAGGCGCCGGCCTCTCCACCGGCCCACACTTACACTTCGAGGTTCGCAAAGATGGTGTACCAACGAATCCAATGGACTATTTGATGGCGTACTAGTGGTTGGGGTGGAGGGGGCGGAAGAGTAATAAGTGAACCCTTCGACTCGGCTCAGGGTCTTCGAGGGGTTAAAGAGGTGATTATTTAGGTGATTGATGGGTTGACGGTTCTTGCTTCTAGTTTAAAAAATAATCCTCTTACTAATCACCCTAAAATCCACCTTCCGATAATCACCAAAACAAAACCTAATCCAATTTAAAACTCCATTTCACCCCTCGAAGATCCTGAGGCCTCTCGAAGGGTAACCCAAAAAAAATATGAATTGGCTCAAAATAATAGGTTGGTTTTTTTTCATCGTACCCATTTTTGGTCTTCTAGGTTTTTCGTTTTGGATGATCATGGAAATAATGCATGACGACGATAATGTTAAAGCCTTTGTTTTAATCATGATAGCTGCCTGGGTTATTGGTCTGGTCCTTTTATTGCTTTCGTATCTTACCGATATATCGATTTTAACCAGCGGCCTTTAAAAAAACGCAAACAAAAATAAGTAGGGAACAAAAATTTTTGTTCCCTACTTATTTTTACGACACATCTTTTTTTGTTACCGGTTAACGGAAGGGAAGAGACGACTAACTAATCAATAAACAGACCCACGATCTGAAAATTATTTCTTGATCTTATGTTCCGCTGTTCCGCAGACAACAACTAAAGATCTTAAGATGATACGATATTTTAATAAAGTTACATTTGGAATTATTAAGTCGTTCAGTAACCTCGCCTTTAATTTTATATAAGATGCAACCGAGAGTGTCGCTCCTTACAAGGAAGGTTTAAAGGGCAGTGCAGAGAAGTTTATTCCTCAAAAAACGATCTAAATTTCTTGCGTCGTACAATGAAACTTAGACGACACAAGGCTTGGGGGGATGGTTTGGTTTGGGCGTTTTAGGGCCTTAAGGGGCGTTAGGACACGGCGTTTAAATAATCTATCAAGGCAATCCTTTAATCCTGTAAATCAGGGTTCAGACAATCATTCAAGCCCATGTCGCACCCTCGGCCGTAGCCTACGGGCGAGGCCTGTGGCCTGTGAAGCCCAAAAACCCAAAAAACCTCGAGCCTTTTAAATGCGTTATACGAAAAACAAGGTATACTGATACCTTGGGGTTTAGGTGGTTTTTTGAGTAAAAAGGTAAAAATGTGATTTGGGTCGATTTAAAAAAAGGAACCCTGGGTGGGTGCCTTTAGTCGTCATCGTTGTCTTCTGAAAACGGGGCTAGATTTTTTTTTATTATCTTTCCCAGGATTTCCTCACCCAGTTTTATCGCTTCTTTTTGTCGTCTGTTTTCCTCCTTAAGACGTCTGTTGTCCTGCTTAAGCCGAAGGATTGTAACGACCAAAAGAACCACCAAGACGAACAGTATCCAAAACATCTTTTTTCCTTTCTTGTCTTGTATCGATCGTCTAACTGAAGGTAACATTAGAAAACAAAAAAGTCAAGACCACTTACCTGCTCTTAACTTCTTTTCTGAAATTTTGTGTCGTAAAATGTTAGTCGGCTTTTTGGTTATCTGAACCATGATTTACCTGATTAAAGGATTGTCCTGATTATCGAGCCAGCTTATCAAACTAAATTCAATCCCTTAATGCCCTCTAATGTCCAAAACTCGACCTTAACGCCCTTCGAGCAACTTCTTCGCTCTCTTCTTCCCTTCCTCTACGCCTGGCTGGTTATAAGTGTTCACACCAAACAGCTCACCGGCATAAGCGGTGGCGACCATGAAAAATTGGCATAAGGCGCCGAGTGATTCTGGGGAAATTGTTGGAATAAAAATTGTAGCGTTGGGTTTTTTCCCTTTGGTTAAAGCCGCGGCCGTACCCTTTCTTTCAGCATGAAGAAGGTCGGATAAATCTTTTCCGGCGGCGTATTCGATACTTGGTAAACCTTTAGGAACTTTGAGTGACGCAGAAAATTTTTCGACTTCGATGAAAGTTATTGTTTTGTTATTTGGCCCATCATTATAAAGCTGAATCTGTGAGTGTTGATCAACGGCCCCAAGAGCGGCAATTGGGGTTGGACCGTGGCCGTTTTTGCCGAGCGATTCAGCCCAAAGCTGGCGGAACCAGAAAGGCATTTGACTTAAACGGTCGCTGTAAGGCATTAAAACGTTTATAGAGCGACCTTTTTGGTAATTTAGGTATTGAAGAGCCGAAAACTTGGCTGCTTCGGTATAATCGACCGTCTGCGCCCCAGCCAATAATCCCTTGATATCAACGCCGCCGCAAGCCACAGGAAACAGACCGACAATGGAGAGGACAGAAAAACGTCCGCCAATATTTTTTGGATGTGGCAGAACACAGTAGCCCTGCGCTTGCGACCAAAGAGCCAACTGATTTTCTTCTTCGGTGATCACAAAAATTTGTTGACCGTGGTTTGATTTACCAACTGTCCGAATAAGACGATCTCGGACAATAGAAAAATTGGCGAGAGTTTCGAGCGTCGTCCCGGATTTTGTAACCAGACAAATAGCCGTGGCTTGCCACTCGGTCGCTGAAAGGTTAAGAACTTTAGTCAAAGTATCAGGATCCGGATTGCTTAAAAAAACCAACTCCATCTTTTTCCCCGGCAAAGCGTGCCAAATGGCTCGTGCCCCCAAATCTGAACCGCCAATACCAATAACAATTAGTCGTTTAAATTTTTTCTGAACTTCTTTAGCTTTATTTTCAATAAAACGAAGACTGGCCGTGTCGAAAGGCAAATCAAAAAAACCCTGCTCGCCGGAAGCTCGAAGCTTTTCAAATGTTTTATCGGCTTGCTTGATTTTATTTTTCAGCCCAGCCAAATCTTTTTTGGCGACGTCGAGAAATAAATTAGTGGCATCGAGTTTTAGGTGTTGCATATTTTTTTGGTTATAGTGAAGGGGTTAAAGGGGACGAAGGGGGTGCAGGGGTTTTTAGGTTGGAGTTTGATTTGGTTATTATAGGAAGGTGATTTTTTGGGTGATTGTTAAGGTGATTATTTTTTTGAATAATAAATTTTAAAAACAGAAACAATAACCACCAACCTACCAATCACCTAAATATTCACCCCAACTCCGATAATAACCCTCAATCAACATTAGAATAAACACCCTTCAACCCCTTAAACCCCTTCCGCCCCCCAAAAAAAACCAACCAACTACTTATAGTATACATGATCTCCAAACCTGACGTCGATATACTCTAAAACGGAAACATCCTTTATTTGTTCACGGAGCAAAAGGAGAGCGTTATCGGCTTGTTTTAAAACATCGCTGTTTGGATCAAAAAGAATACTGTAACCATTGCGAGTAACGGCTTTAAGCCAGGCGCCGACGCTTCTGTTAAGTTCGAAACTTTCAACAAAAATTCCGGCCGCTTGCAGGGCGTCAAAAAAAGTTCTGACGTTTTTGACTTCATTCTCCAAAAGAACCGTTTTACCAACCAAGACTGGTGTATCAGCCAAATCTTTAAAAACCAAAATTTTGACCGGTTCGGGAATCAAGGTGCCGTCTAAAGTCGGTCCTTGAAGAATCGGCGGATTCATAATAGCCGAGGTTTCTTCAGGAGTCGTGGTTCGAATAACCAGACCAGTGTCGTCCAAAAGATAAGACACACCGCCCGATAGCCAAAGAAATGACGAAACTTTTTCTTTGAAAACAATGGCCAAGGTATGCCCTTCCCTTTCAATTTTTAAAGAGGAGAAGGTGTATTTTTTTTCCAATTCTTTTTGTAAATCTTTTGTGTCAAAAAGAAAACGATTATTTTTTTTGAAAATCAACCAAGAGCTGGAAGAAAGATACGTCTCGGCAATATTTCTGATGTCTATTGGGTTCACTGTAGCTGCTCCTTCCACTCGAACAGTTGAAATAGTAAAAACCGGTGAAGTAAAAAAGAAACTGGTTAGGGCAATAATTAAACCAAGGCCGGCACCGACAATAATTAATGGCCAAGCCGGCAATTTGGTTTTTTGCCGAAAATTTTGATTTTGAAAACGATGCGCCCGATAAGGTAGCAGTTGAGCCTTACGAAAAAAATTTCGTCGTTCTTTGGGGTGTTTGGCAAACCAAGACATAGCTTATCGGAAATTCCAAATTTCAAATATCAAATTCCAAAATGGAAGTTTACTGTTTAAGTATTTTACTTGTTTTTTCAGGTTTTGCCAATAGAAATCGAACAAAAATATAATATTATGATAAAATAGGGTATACTTAGCCACGAAAGATGTATAAGAAAAACTTTACAATATTTTTGCTCTAACAAAAGAAAAAATTGCTATGAAGAAACAATTGGTTATTATTCCTGGCTGGGATGGTACAAAACAGTCCTGGCGGGAATTCATAAAAATAGCCCAAAATGATTTTGAGGTTTTTTGTTTAGAAATGCCTTGTTTTGGAAATAATCCTTGCCCAAATGATGTTTGTGGGGTGGATGAATATGCGGATTATGTCGCGAAAGAAATTATTGGTTTAGAGAAACCTATAATTTTGGGACATTCGTTTGGCGGGCAGGTTGCCGTTAATTTGGTTGCCCGCAAAAAAAAATATCTGCAGCAAACTTATTTTAAGCGGGGCGGCTGTGCTTAGACCGGAAAATAATCTCAAGAAAATTTATTTTTTGTGGCTG
>JAZDHJ010000017.1:0-8583 GCA_043805995.1 Candidatus Uhrbacteria bacterium | reverse complement strand
TGACTAAAATAATGTTTTTAAACGATTTGGAAAAAGATCTCATGAATGAATGGCATTTTGAAATGACACCGGCTTTTGAAACAAAAAATAGCCATTTTTTAGCTAAGGTTAGGGATGGATAGGATTTTGGACAGTTATGTTTCCAGGTGGTGGCTTATGGCTGCAGTTTCCCATTGGATAATTAGAGCTCCTTCCCGCCAGGTCTTCAACTTGTGCGGGCTTTATTTTTTGGGGGGGCGGAAGGGGTTTAAGGGGTTGCAGGGGATTTTTTACTTGTCATTCCGAACGACTCGCTCTTCGATTGGTCTCAGAGCCGTGAGCCGAGTCGAACGGGAGGAATCCCGCCACGTGATTTTATAATATCACGCGGCGAGATCCTTCTCCATTCGACTGGGCTCATGGTCTGAGGCCTATCGAAGACTGGCTCAGGATGACAGGTGGCTGTACCAAATTATTCGTTGATTCGTAACTCCCTGCAACCCCTTCGTCCCCTTGTTCCCCTTAATCCATCACTCCGTCGTCTTCCCGTCAAACTCCGGACCGTCGGCCTCGGCAGCAGCACGAGTGGCTCGGACGACACCGTCTTGGTGGTGAGGTGGGGCGTAGATTGTGTAAAGTTTGAGTGCATCAGTAGCTGAGGTATTTATGACATTGTGAGTTGAGCCAGCTGGGACGATCACGGCATCACCGTCGCCGACAAGATACTCGGTTTCATTAATCACAACTTTCCCTTCGCCTTGTTCGAAACGAAAAAATTGATCACCGTCTTCATGCACCTCGGAGCCAATTTCTGTGCTCGGTGCCAGCGACATTAAAACCAACTGACAATGTTCAGCCGTATAAAGCACCTGACGAAAATCTTCGTTGGTCAAAGTTAACGCCTCGATATTTTCTTTGTAGCCTTTTTTCATAGAGATAAAGGTTATGAATAATTATTTTTATATTATAGATTATTTGAAAGAAAACCACTAGAAAACCGACTATGAAATTGCGAATTTCGGCGAATATACGAATTATCGCTATTGTTGGGTTGGTTGCGTCTAAAAAAACTGGCGATAATTCGTATATTCGTGGCTATTCGCAATTCATATCACCATTGCCAAAACCTTAATTCTCTGCTACAATCCGCTCGAATTAAACAAATTTTATGGATCACGGAAACGTCATTATTCGCTTTGAAAAGGTCTCGTTTGGCTACGACAAAGACAACCTACTTCTAAAAGAGGTGGATTTTTCAGTTCGTGAGAATGCCAAAATCACCCTTATGGGTCAAAACGGGGCTGGCAAGAGTACAATTTTTAAATTATTGCTCGGCACACTGAAACCGCTCGAAGGCAAAATTCACCTCAAGCCAGGCGCCAGCATTGCCATCGCCACCCAGGTCATGCCACCGGAATGTCTGAATCAAACTGTGAGTGAATTTTTTGATCGAGCTTTTGCCGAAAAAATTTACAACCTCGATCGCCGTATTTCCGATGTCCTTGAAGTCGTCAATATAAAAACCGAATTCGATAAAAAAATTCGCGATTTTTCCGGCGGTCAACAAGCTCGTCTTCTGCTTGCTTACGCCCTTATTCAAGATCCCGACATTCTGCTTCTCGACGAACCAACCAACAATCTTGATACCGAAGGCATCGAGCATCTCACTGGTTTCCTCATGTGCTATCTCAAAACTGTTTTAGTCATCTCCCACGATGCAGATTTTTTAAATGCCTTTACCGAAGGCGTTTTACACCTCGATGTTTTCACTGGCAAAATTGAACGCTACGAAGGCAACTATTTAAACGTGGTCGAGGAAATAGCCGCTCGAGTTGAACGCGACCGCGCCAAAAACGCTCAGCTCTTAAAAGAAATTCAGGATCGCAAAGACAAAATAAACTTTTTTGCTCATAAAGGCGGAAAAATGCGGGCGCTAGCCAGCAAACTTCGCGACCAAGTTGCTGACGCCGAGGAAAACATGGTCGATGTCAAACGCGACGACCGCACCATTAGTGATTTTAATATTCCCGCCCAAATTTTTACCGAACCGGTGGTCACTATCACCTCGGTAAAAGTCATCAAAGATCACGAACCAAAACAAGTCGAAGTGGCCATCAAAATGCGTAAACAACAACGCCTGTTTATTTCCGGTCCAAACGGCGTTGGTAAAAGCACTCTTCTACGCGCCCTCTTCGAAAATAAAGAGCCTGGCGCGGTCATCACTCCCGGCGTAAAAGTCGGCTACTATCGCCAAGATTTTTCCGGCCTCAATTTTGACGAAACCGCTTACGCTTCGCTCGAGTCAGCAATGGAAGTGCCTGACAACGAAAAACTCCGCGCCGTGGCCGCCAGATTTTTATTGACTGGCGATGTCCTCAAAAATAAAATCGGCTCATTGTCCGAAGGTCAAAAAGGTCTCCTCTGTTTCGCTCGTTTCGTGCTACAAGAACCAGGCCTCCTCATTCCCGACGAACCAACCAACCACATCAACTTCCGCCACCTACCAGTCATCGCTGAGGCTCTACAAGAATACCAAGGCTGCATGATCGTCGTCAGCCACGCCCCAGAATTTGTGGATAAAATTTCTTTTACGGAATCACTTGATCTTGGGAAGTTGGTGTAAAATTATTGAATTATTTAATTATTAAATTATTTAATTATGGAAGGTAAAATTCTTAAGATTCAAATCCTTGGTTCTGGTTGTGCGACTTGTGAGAAATTACACGAACTCGTTAAAGAAACGGTAGCGGAAATGAAACTTGAAGCGGAGATCGAGTATATTACTGACATTTTAAAAATCGCCGAACTCGGAATTTTGCAAACTCCGGTTTTAGTCATCAATGGACGACCGGTTATGGCCGGGGTGGTTTCTGACAAAGAAAATATCAAACTCTTAATTGCCGATGAAACCTCGGAAATCGAAGCAAGTGGTTGCGGTTGCAACTGTGGCGGACATTGTCACTAACTTCTGTGTTTTATCCTTTTCAGCTTTTGGCTGATTGGTTATCGTTCAATCTTTTAAATTTGGCCACCACTTCTCGTTTAGGTTTGGCTTTAAATTTTTTCCTCTACGATTCTTTAAAAATCATCAGCTTGCTTATTCTGATAAATTATCTGATGGCCATCGTCCGATATTATTTGCCGGTTGAAAAACTCCGTGACTTTCTGACTTCACGGAAATGGTATGGTTTCGATCATTTACTCGCGGCCTTATTTGGTGCCATCACTCCATTCTGTTCCTGTTCTTCAATTCCACTTTTCATAGGTTTCGTAAAAGCTGGCATACCGCTGGGCGTCACCCTTTCTTTTCTCATAACTTCCCCACTGATAAATGAAGCGGCCGTAATTTTATTCATCGGTTTATTTGGTTGGAAAATTACCCTCATCTATGTTTTGGCCGGTTTAATACTTGGCGTGGTCAGTGGTTTTATTTTAGGTAAATTTCATTTGGAAAAATACGTTGAAGATTTTATTTGGCAGATTAAAAAAACCGAGAAAAATTTTATCGTCGTTAAACAGCCTTTTAAAAAGTTATTAAAAACTTTCTGGCTAGAAGGTTGGACCATTACCAAAAAAATCATCCCTTACGTTCTCGGCGGTTTGGCTGTCGGCGCCTTTATTCACGGTTATGTGCCGACCGATTTCTTTGCTCAGTATATTACCGCTGACAATTTATTCGCCGTACCGATCTCGGTTTTAGTGGCCGTGCCAATGTATGCAAGCGCCGTCAGTATAATTCCCATCATGCAATCACTGGTCGAAAAAGGTATTCCACTTGGCACAGCGTTAGCTTTCATGATGGCCACAGTTGGTTTATCATTACCAGAAGCCCTGATTTTAAAAAAAGTCATGAAAACCAAACTTTTAATTTATTTCTTTGGTTTGGTCACCATCAATATCATAATTATTGGCTATATTTTTAATTTGATTTTGGGATAAATTTTTAACGAAATAATTCCTAACAAAAATCCCCAGCACAAGCTGAGGATTTTTGTTGGTTCGCTGAACTATATTTTTTTCGAGGCTGCCCAAATTATTTCAAACTGCTGTTTCATCATCTCGGCCATTTCCTGACTTTCAATTAAAAAACCATAATTTTCTTTTTGTGACGAAATAAACCGCACGGTGTCGGCGTAAATCGTATAACCTAAAGAAAAATCAATATTTTTTGGGGCAATACGAATCTCGCGTTTTAACTCCACGTCGTCTTTAAAAAAATCATATTTTATTTTTGCCGTGACTTGCTGACGTGGCCAAATGACTTTGATTTGAATATTTTGTTCAGTTCGTTTTTTGTGAAAATCACGATAAAAATCAATGCCTAATAATTTAATAATTTTTTCCACCGGCCATAATACGTAGGCTGTAATATCACGATATAACAACAAGTCTTTCATCATCTGACGCAATTCTTCTTGCCCTTCAAAAAATTGCAATCGCGGTTTAATTAGTTTATCACTGGAATAATATTCGTTTTTAAATATGACCAAAGCCGTTTTAGCCATTAAAATCTCCTTTTGTTTTTCGTTAATTAATAATTCAATAGCTTCAGGTTTTTGCACGGTAAATACTTTTATACCGCTTTTTTGCGATTCGATTATTAAGCCCTCTTTTATTAAACTCTCCAAAATATCATATATAGCCGTACGACTGATATTTGCTTTTTTGGCCAAAACAGTAGCCCCGGTCATTCCAGATTCCAAACAAACCTGAAACACCTTATTTTCCAAAGGCCCTAAGTTAAATAAATTTAAAATTTGATCAATTTTCATAGAGTTGTGGAAATGTTACAACAGTGTTTACAATACTTTCAAACAAAACTAATGTCAAGGCAGAACCCTAACAACCAGAGAGGAAACTGCCGATGGAAACGCCGTCACTCAAAGAAAAACTGTCGAAATGGATAATTGCGATCCTTACCTTTATCTGCCGGTTTGTCTTCACTGTCTTGGCTATTCCGTTTATCCTAATCGGTTTTGGGATTTACGGTTTTGTCATGTTCGTTGCTCCAATAATGTTGGTGATAGGATTGGTTTCAGTATTGTTGGCAGGATTTTTATGGGTTATTATTGCAATCATGGATCGTCTGATTCCCTATCTAATATCGACGATGGGATTCAGTGACTGGTTTGCAAACTTATCGGGAGTATCCTTGGTTCTACTAGCTTTCGGAATAGTTGCCGGCGCAATAATAGCGTCCGAAAGTTAGGGCGGGAGGAGTTCCACAGTTCCCTTACACGGACGACAAGGTGGAACAAACAGGATTGTTTCTTTACTTCAGGGTATTTGTCTACCCTCTTTTTTTATCCCAAGATAAAGATTTGTGGTCATAAATTACCAAACAAAAAACATCAAACTTTTAATCACCGATGAAACCTCGAAAATTGAAGAAGGCGGTTGCGGTTGTAACTGTGGTGGACATTATCATTAAAATCTTGTTTCGATTCAAAACAAAAATCCCCAGCGTAAGCTGAGGTTTTTTGTTGGTTTCAAGATTGATTAAATGTTCAGTTATACGCTATGATTAACTTAATCAAAATAAATACTTAAATTAATCAATATTTTAATCGTATGGGAAACAAAACAGAGAATTTTGATGGTGAAAAGGTGTTCATGGATAGTGAAGCTATAAGGAAGGCCTATGAGCGCTACTTTGGTGTCTGCGACGTAGTTAGTCCAGAACAGGCCCGGGCTATGGCCGACGAACTTCGACAAAATCGGAAAAGTCTCAATCGAAAAATTATGATTGGGGTCATGGCGGGTCATTTTAGTTTGCGACCTGAAGGTGATGATCCGGGCGGACAAAGAACTGTTTTCCCGACCAGGGAGGAAATGTCAAAAGGTTTTATCGACGATCCTGATGTGCTAAACACCGTACATTTTGCGGATTTATATCGACCAAAAGAAGTTCAAACTCTTTTTGAGGATCTAGAATTGGTCGTTGAATACGGAGGGGAAAATTTACACGCAATCCAACTCGATGTCACTTGGCCGGACACTAATGATTTGGCTAAGTTTAAAAGTAAACATCCGGAACTACTAATTATTTTACAACTCGGAAAATTTGCCTTCAAAGAGGCTAGCAACAATCCACAGAAAGTGGTGGATCAACTTCGTGAATATGGCGACTCGGTTGATTTCGTTTTGCTTGATATGAGTATGGGGAAAGGTCAGGCTATGGAATCCGAAGGTCTTTTGCCTTTGTTAAGATTAATCAAAGAAGAGCTTCCAGATCTTGGTCTCGCTGTTGCCGGAGGCTTGGGACCAGATTCAATGGATTTACTCGAACCAATTGCTAAGGAATTTCCGGGTATCTCTTTTGACGCCCAAGGACGCCTGAAGCCTGCTGACACAAAAAGAGATTCGTTGGGGCACGTGGCTTCAACCATACCTGCAGATCCAGGTCGATCACAAGAATATATTAGGAAAAGCTGTGCCATGCTGGATATTCCACCAAAAAAATAATGATTATATTTGGATAATTTTTAAAATAACCCACACAAAATATGGCTACAAACGATAAACCAAATAATGACCAAAGCTACTCTGCAAAACCAGTCAACAGCACACCAGGAAACAATTGTGCGAAGTGCAATGAAAATCCGTGTGTTTGTCCTAGTAAGAGCCTTGACCCAAACCAGGAAACTAAGCAAAATCCTCAAAAAACTAAACCACCAAAAATAAGTTGGATATAGAGGATTAAAATATTTATAATTTTTCTTCTCTTTACTTATCTGTTTGCGCCAATAAAGCCATCATCACGAGTGCCACCAGTTCTGTGGCCGCTTGGTGCTGCCATTTTTTGTTTCCCATTACCACCTGAAGTTTACCAGAGCTAAGACTTCCGTTTTTGTAATGATATAATTCATCGCTTCTGGACATTAATTGAGCACGATTTAAAAATGGAAAATAATCGCCATCGTGCCTGTTTCCAAACAACTCTTTTGACCACAAAGCACCGACCCCAATTTTCACATCCGTTTTTATTTTACCGCTCGGACCAGACTGACTAATGTGATGGTCTATTACGTATTTTGTTAAAAGGGCGATGGATCCTTGAAAGCCTATATCAAAAATAACTACCTTACCCTTGTTTGTTCGCAGGTGCTTTTTGACGTATTTGGCCAGATCGGCTATTACCGCGGCAAAGCCAGGATTTAAAGAAACAAACAAATCCATTAATCGAGCATACTCATTATAAAACTTGGTAAAATTTTTGGGATAACATTTATGAGCATTATAAAGGGCTTCGAGCATGACTGCGTAGTATCCCCATTTTCTCAATTTATGGTTAAGTGATTTTCGGCCAATCAGCAACTGGTCAGCCGAAGTTTTTTTGGCGTCTAAAATATCAAGAGTTTTGTGCAGCTCATAAAACATTAGACAATCTCGTAAAAGGTAAATGGTGTGAGCGTCCTCTTTTCGTCTTTTTTTAACTATATCTAAAACAAAAGTGCCAATTTTCACTGTATCTTCAAGATCCAAAATTTTACCGCCGTGCCAACGTTCCAGTTCGGCGATTGAGACTGGATTTTTTAATAACCTTTTAATATGTGAAATTGAAAAATCAAAATATGCTTCTGGGTTCGTTACTTTATGGTCAAATCGTAAAAAATCTTTTGGTAACACCCCCCGGAAATTGTTTATCCCCCCACTGTTTGAGAATGGCATCGTACCAGGTTTCCTTATACTCACTATTTAATTGATTGATTATGTCATTGTCTTTGATGAGTTTTTTATTTGGCTTAAGATCAAAAGCTGTTGTCCTGTCGACTTCAAACCATTGACCAAAACGATTGCGGTAATATAATTTACCCTTAAGGATATTATAAAAGTTTTCTCCGATTTTCTGTTGCCCTTTTTTTTGACTGAGCCACTTCTCAAAACAATCGTTATACATGTTTTGCAAAAGGTCTTTTTCGCCAAAGTGTTTATCAAACAGGTTCTCAAAAGCTACACCAAAAGTTGGAAAACCCGCATCAACAATAAGTCTGATCCAGTCTATAATGTTGAAGACATGTTGGCAGACGTAATAAAGATACTCAGTGTTAGCGTTTTTTAACCGTTTTTGTATTTTTTGCAGGTCACCGAGCAAAAATTCACTAAAAACCTGAAAATCTGTCGTGGTAGTCCAATCCATGTCTGACACGTTGGTATTAAGTATTATTCCAACATCTTTAAATAACTTAGTTAGCCAGGCATCGGTTGGTTTTTTTGTAATTTTATCTGACATATTTATATTAATTTAAGTTAATTATAGCGCGCTATTGAACATTTAATCAATTCTTTAATATCGATCGTAATGGAATCGGCACAAGGTTTTCCAGAAAACAAAAAGCCCCAGCGCGAGCTGAGGATTTTTGTTGGTTCCACATAGTTGACACATTCAGAACTCTGGACTGGCAGAAAATCCAGCAAGATATCGAGTTTAGCGGAATTCTCAACATTATGAATAGGAAAGAAGAGTTGAGTTATAACGCATTATAAGTTGAGAATATTGGATTTTTTAAAACTCAACAAATTCCAATGCTTCAGGACAATAAATATCAATATAACCATTTTCTGGCGGTTCTTCTGTTAAAAAAGCAAATCGAAATTCCTTTT
>JAZDHJ010000016.1:0-5570 GCA_043805995.1 Candidatus Uhrbacteria bacterium | reverse complement strand
GGGATCAAGAAGACCAAGATCAGAACGGAGCCGGCGCACTTAAGTAATTCAACTAACTCATTAAAAACCAGCAAGCGTTACGATCGCCTTTGAGGCGACCCCACTCATTAAGCCACCAGCTTGCTGGTGGTGTCTAACTATAATTAATTTTCTCTTGCCAGCTTTTTTAGAAATTTTGGTGTTTCGTTTTTATTTTCTTTCTAAAAAAACAAAAGATTTCATACCTTATTTAATCTTTGGCTGGTTTGGACAAACATTTTTTTCCGGGGTGATCCATGTTGTTTTTTTTGAGCACGAGCTTAAAACGTTCACGGCTATCGTTAAGGAATTATTTTTAGGCCCAATAACAATAATATATTTAATAGAGCAGTTTCCGCAGTTGTTTGTAGCTGTTTTAGGTACAATCTTTCTGATAAAAGCTTCTGACCATCGACGCCATTAATTACAATTTTTATGAAAAACCTATCTTTCCTTTCCGCTGTCAAAAAACGTTATGTCGATGTTTCCCAAGCTCGACGTCACATGTTTCATGCTTCAAACGACGCCACGGCCATTGCCAAGCGGGCCATCTTTGCCTTGCATCGTGAAGATTTGCCAGAAGCGGCGGCTCTTTTAAAGGAAGCCAGTGGTTTAATTTCTAAAGCCACGGCTGAGGCCAAAAAATATCCCGAACTTCGGGGTCAAGGTCCTTATCACGCGGCGCTTGAGGAATATGCCGAGGCTTTGCTTTTGCAAAATTATTTGGTTAAAGGCGATTGGAAAAATGCCGAGGCTTTAAAACTCGACGCTGATATTTTTCTCGGGGCGCTTTCGGACGCGACAGGTGAACTGGTTCGCTACGCTGTTCGTCAGGCCACAAAAGGTAATTTAAAAACCGTCGAGAAAGCCCGTGAGACAGTTGAAGCGACAGTCGGTTTTATTTTAGAACTCGACCTGACTGGAGATTTACGTCAAAAGGGCGATCAAGCCAAACGGAATTTACGAACGCTCGAAGAAATGATGTATCAGATTAGTTTGGTACGAAAAGGGGATTACGGCCTCGCCCGTAGGCTATGGCCGAGGGGGCGGAAGGGGACGAATCCTCCTTCGCTGGGCTTCGGAAGGACGTGGCGGGGGGGGGGGGGGTGGATTTTTATTTTGGTATTGTTTGAGGGTTATTATCGGAGTTGAAGTGATTATTTAGGTGATTGGCGGGTTGGCGGTTATTGTTTCTATTTTTAAAATTTATTATTCAAAAAATCACCTTATCAATCACTCAAAAAATCACCCCCTCCGATAATAACTAGACCAAACTCCAATCTAAATCTAAAAACTCCTTGCAACCCCTTAAACCCCTTATTCCCCTTCAATCCACTATGATCAACACCAATCAGCCAAAAATCACCGCTATCATCCCGGCTTATAACGAGGAAGCTACGGTGGCCGAAGTGGTTCGAGTTGCTTGTGCTTCGAAGTTAATCGATGAGGTTTTGGTGGTTTCGGACGGTTCGACCGATAATACTGCTCAGGCTGCGCAGACGGCTGGGGCTCGAGTACTTGAACTTTCTAAAAATTACGGCAAGGGCGAAGCTATGCGGCTTGGTATTCTTGATACCAATAATCCCATCATTCTTTTTTTGGACGCCGATCTTAATGGTTTTACGGCCGATCATATCGAACGTTTGGTTTGGCCGGTTTTGACCGGAGCTAGAGCCATGAATGCGGCTCAGCGTGATCGGGGAATTCTGAATCCGTTAGTTCGTCATTTTCCGCTCATTAGCGGCGAACGAGCTTTACATCGTGAACTTTTTTTGGCGATTCCCGAGGAATATACTCAGGGTTTTATGGTGGAAATTGCTTTGAATTACGTTTGTCGAATCAAAAAACTTCGTTACGGTTCAGTTTTGCTGCCCGGCCTGACCATTCGTCGCAAATATCAGAAAGTCGGCTGGCGAAAAGGCATAAAACAATATATCAACATGTCATTTCAGATTATAAAAGCCATGTTTGTGGTAAGATTAGCTCATTGGTTTAAGCAGTTTTAGTGAATTAATTAATTATTAAATTATTGAATTATTTAATTTTGGAAGCTCGATTATCGGAAACGTCTCCCGCCGACGTTGGGCTTTGGCGGGATCCCGTCAAAAGCCTCTGCTGGCGGGGTAGTGATTAATTTATAACATCTAAGTGAGGAATACCGATTTTTTAGAATAATAAAATTCTTTAATTCGAAAATTCAATAATTTGAAAATTAAAAATAATATATGCCCATCGATTTAAACAACATCTCCTCCTTTCAAGACGCCGTCGTCACCGTCATGGGTCTTGGTCGCTACAAACAAGGCAGCGGTATCGGTTCAGCCAAGTGGCTTTTGCGTCATGGGGCGCAGATTGTTATTACTGATCTTAAGGGTCATGATGAACTCAAAGACTCGGTTGACGAAATAATGGGTTGGTACGAAAAGTATAAGGAACAATATCCAGGCAAGGATATTTACAGTCCGGTTTTTGTCCTTGGTGAACATCGTTTGGATGATTTTACTGATGTCGATCTGGTCGTTCAAAATCCTGGCGTGCCTCGCGAGTCGGAATTTGTTTTGGCGGCTAAGGAACACGGCGTTTCGGTGGAGAGCGACATGAGTTTGTTTTTTCGTTATTGTCCGTTTCCAATTTATGCCATCACCGGCACACGCGGAAAATCTACCACCACTACTTTGCTTGGTGAAATGTTTAAGTTGGCAAATCCAAAAACCGTGATGGCTGGCAATATTCAACGTTCACCGCTCGAGGATCTTGATTGGCTTTTAGAGGAAAAAAATCCAGTCCCTATTATTCTCGAAATGTCCTCTTGGCTCATCGACAGTTTGGAAACCGCGCCGCGTATGCCGGACATTGCCGTTTTTACCAACATTTTTGCCGATCACTTGAATCGTTATTCGTCCTTCGAGGCTTATCGCGAATCCAAAGCCTTCATGTTTTACAAACAGACAGCTGAGCAGGTTGGAATTTTTAATCTCGATCAAGAAGATGTCAAAAATATCGCCGAAAAATCACCGAGTAAAAAAGTTTGGTTTTCCAAAACAAAATTACCAGCCGATCATGAAGGAACTTTTGTCGAAAATAATGCCATCGTTTCTCGAATAGGCGGAGAAGAGAAGTCGGTTATTGAGATTTCAGAAATCAAACTCCAAGGCGAACACAACGTCGCCAACGCTTTGGCCGCCGTCGCTTTGGCCAAAGTCGCCGGTCTGGCCGACGAAAACATCGCCGCCGCCCTCCGTTCCTTCGGTGGCTTGCCTGGCCGCCAAGAAACCGTCCGTGAACTCAACGGCGTGGTTTATGTAAATGACACGACAGCCACTTCACCAGACGGTGCCATCGCCGCCCTCGATCGTTTTGGCCAAAAGAAAAACGTCGTTCTAATCGCCGGTGGTTCATCCAAAGGTTTGTCTTTGGATATTTTAGGCAAGACCATTCAAACAACTTGCAAGTTTGTAGTTTTCTTAAATGGCGAGGCAACCGATGCACTCGTCGCCTCTGTTGGTGACGCCGTGCCTCTGGTTCGTGTGGATTCGATGAAGGCAGCGGTTGAAGCCGCTTCGACAGCGGCGCAAGCCGGAGACACGGTTCTGTTGTCTCCGGGTACAGCTTCATTCGGTATGTTTAAGAATGAGTTTGATCGTGGGGATCAGTTTGCGGCTGAGGTGAAGAAGTTGAAATAAATTTATTTTTTTAAAGCATTATGAAAGACATCGGCGGTAATTATCAACCAGCACCAGCGTTTTTAGCTGAGATTGCTTTTCAAGCTGAAAAAGTTAAAAATGGAGAGTTGACAGTTGAACAATTTCAAGCTTTTGTCGATGAAGCTGTTAGAGGGGGTGTTTCAAAAGATGAAATAGAAAAGGTTTTGGTCGCAAAAGGTGTTGCAGTAGAAAGATTAAGACCCCCTGTAGAAATATCTGATTTGGAAACAATTGATGGTTTGCGTCGGCTGACAATAAAGGAACCGAGTCGCACTGAGATTGAACGGATTTCGGTAGAAGATACATTAGATTTAATGAGAAAATTTAGGGGGTTGAGTTTCATGATGATTCATTTGAATTCGTTTGGTGAAGACGCCCAGGCAGTATTAGAATTAAAAAAAGTTGAGGAACATTTTTTAGCTTCAGTTAGTCAGATCGGACTAATAATCGAGGCAAAAATAGTAGATTTAGAATTGGTAAAGAAAAGTCGTGAAAAGTTTATTTTATATTTGGCGGGTTTTTTGCGTTTTGCTCTTCCTAGAATTACAAATTATTTATTATCTTCGTCGAAGTACCAAGCACAAACGAAAGCATTTGGCAGTGAAACGGTTCCTATTGGTTTGAAAAATTTAGTCGCGGCATATTTAAATAAAGTTGGCTAGTTTTTTATCAAGTGTTATTTTGTCTGGTACGTTTAAAATGAAATAGTTTTTACTTTATGAAAATAATTTTTCTCGCAGCTGTAGCTCTCCTCTTCATCGGTTTCGGTTGCACTCCGGCCGAACAGATTAAGAACGTAAGTTCATCTCCAACCGATACGGCAGCGACTGGCGGTTCGGTTGTCGAAACAATTCCCCCCACGCCATTGGCTGAAGAAAAAGCCTGGCGACTTTCTTTTGACTTGCCGGCCGGTTGGGTTATGGCCGCCTATGGCTCGCCACGCACTCAAAACCAAACCGCACCAAACCTGGAGATTGAAAAAGATGCCGATAATATTTATTTGCAAAACACCACAAAATTTCCGCTTTTTGGTGGTCGGCAACCAGACGACTATTCGGCGGAAAAATATCAGGATAAAAACGTCGTTCAAATAAAAGTTTCGACTTTGGATAAAGCCGAAATCGTTCCACCAATCGACAGTGTTAAAAATGAGGATCTGGGCAACGGTTTTTACAAAGTTACTACTTGTGACATCGTCACAACCCCAGAATGTGAGATTTACGGTCAATCATCATTTGAATATTATTTCGTGGCTGTGAGCGGTAACAAATATCGTTTTTCTTTCACCAGCCAAGATGTTCCAGAAAGCGTGATTCAGGCGGTGGTTTTGAGCGCGAAGGAATAGATTGTCACCAGTTGGAGGATTAACAAAGGCTGAATTTTGTGGTGGAATAAAGATAGCCAAAGCGAGGTTCAAAATATTGAATCTTATCTCTTGGTGTCAGCAATCAACTCCCCCGAGTTGTGATGACACGAAACAGCAAATTTGAATTAAATTCGTTTATTTGCTTGTCCTCCATAGCTCGCCATGAGCGGCGGAGGATGTTTTCGTGAAATTCGCAATTCATAGGAGTTGTTTTGTTTTCCGCCGTCTGTCATCCCGAGCCAGGGAGGGATCTCGCCGCGTGATTTAAAATTAACATCACGAGGCGAGATTCTTCACGAGGGTTCAGAATGACAAGATGAGGGGTTCGTGGAGGTAATGGCTAGCCTCACACGGCTGTTGTCAATCAGCAAAGATGTCACAGTTTTCAGTTCAGCAAACGTGTCACATTCAGGCGACAGTAGTAATTAATAGTTAGGTTGGATTTTCACGATTGATACGATCCATTAGGGTGCCGTTTTTGT
>JAZDHJ010000015.1:0-3453 GCA_043805995.1 Candidatus Uhrbacteria bacterium | reverse complement strand
CATAGTGAAATCTTACCAGAGCGTATCTCATAAGCCACCGGTCAGAATTTTACTATGTTTTTTGTTTTTCTGCGTTAAGGTCAAACCTTTTGAGTCCACTGGTCAAACCAGTGGTTTACCGGGTGGGGTGGACAATTAATTTAACCGTGCCAACCAAATTAAACAAATTACTTTTTCAATTAGCCAAACGCGACCAGATGTCGGTTTCGGCTAAAACTTTAGAATTAGTCAAAAAAGCTATTGAAGTTGAAGAAGACGAAATGCTAATTAAAATCGCCAAAAAAAGATTAAAAAACAAAAGACCACTGATTCCTTTTGAAAAAGGTTGAAAATAATCAAAAACTTCTTATGCCTCAACACCTAGCCCTCGATTTCGAAAAAGCCGTTCGTTTTCTCGCCGAACGCCTACCACTATCCGACGAGACAAGTCGAAAACCAATCCTGTTTCACAACATCCGGGTCGGTGTTTATCTTTACGAAAATGGTTACAAACCAAATATTGTTTTGGCCGGGCTCCTACACGACACAATCGAATGGTCGTCGGCTGATGAACAAATTTTAAAAACTGAATTCGGTGATGAAGTAACTCGGCTGGTTTTCGCTTGTACAAAAGACGATTCAATTCTCGACAAGGAGGAGAAAACCAACGAACTCATCCGTCGCTGTGTTCAAAACGGGGAAGCGGCACTTATCATAAAAACCGCCGATATTATCGACAGCTTCAAATGGTATTCGGCTCAAAATAATGAAAACGAATTGAAATATTGCGTCCGAAACGCTCGGGCAATTTTCAATTTTAAACCAGATGGTTTTGATGATAAAATTTTTGAGGAGCTGAAAAATTGGATTAAATAACATTCTTATGAAATTACAAAATAAAATTGTTTTAATCACCGGATCTAGTCGGGGAATCGGTCGAGCCACGGCTTTACTATTTGCGAAAGAAGGCGCAACTTTAGTTCTCGACTATCACATTTCTGATTACGAACCGGATGCACTTAAGAATATTAATGAGGTAATGGCCAAAATTAAAAATGATTGTCCTAACGCTATCGCCATTGAATGCGACGTTTCTAAAGAAGCCGAAGTAAAAAAAATGGTTGATAAAACAATAAAAACTTTTAGCGGTATTGATATTTTAGTCAATAATGCCGGGATAGTTTACGACACCCCGCTTTTTAAAAGAACGGCCGAACAATTTAAAAAAACACTGGAAGTAAATTTGTTAGGCAGCTTTCTTTGTAGTAAATATGCCGCCAAACAAATGTTAAAAAAAGGCAGCGGAAAAATTGTTAATATCTCCTCAACTAATGCGATTAATAGTTTCAGTCCTGAGGCTGTTGATTACGACGCTTCAAAAGCCGGCGTCATCGCCTTAACCAAAGATTTTGCCAAAGAACTGGCACCAAAAATACAAGTAAACGCCATTGCTCCTGGCTGGGTTGAAACCGCCATGAACAAAGATTTACCAAAAGATTTTATTAAAGCCGAGACAGAAAAGATCTATTTAAAAAGATTTGCCAAACCAGAAGAAATTGCTAAAACCGTTTTGTTCTTAGCCAGTGAAGATGCTAGTTATATAACAGGCAGTATTTTGGTTGTTGATGGCGGGCATAACTAATCGACAACGATCACAAACTTCAATTCTCAAATTTAAATTGTTTGATGAGTTAAAAAAACGATTTTCAAAACCAAAAATCCCTCAAAATCCTTTAATCCCATAAATCAAGGTTCAGACAACCAACCCAACAAAAAAACAACCAATATTCGTTGCCGATTCGATAATTCGTGATTTCGGCAAAATTCGTGATTCGTAACACTATGACCATCCTCCTCATCTGCAACTGGGGCCGAAACCGCAGTCGCTACCTCGCAAATTATCTCGAACAAAAAGGCTACGATGTAAAATTTGCCGGTGTGCTGCCAGAAGGCGACAATCTGGTCACTCAAAAAATGGTTGATTGGAGCCAAGTGATAATTTTCGTCACACCAGAAACTCAGGAGTCTTTTGCTCAACATTTCACCATCGACAACCAACAATTAATCACTCTCAATGTCGAAGACCGAATCGAAATTCTTGCTCCAAATAAACCAAATCCCTCAAATCCTTTAATCCCAGAAATCAAGGTTCAGACAACCTACCCAACCACCGAAGAATGGACACAAATCCAAGAAGAAAAAGTTTATCCAGAACTCGAGAAACAGATTGATAAGTATTTACCGTTTGAAAAATAAAATATGAAAATTTTAAAGGGCACCGAAGAAAAAATTGCCCTCAATTTTCTTAACCAAGCGGCCGAAGTTGCAACCCAAGCCACTTGTCACCAAATTCGTTACGGCGCCGTCATCGTTAAAGACGGTCAAATAATCGGCCGTGGTTTTAACTCACCACCAGGTAATCTTGAAAATCAAAGACGCTGTCAGTTCGACAAAACCGCTTACCATCTAAAAGTTACCGACAAAACTTGTTGTATCCACGCCGAACAGAGGACGGTAATGGACGCGCTCAAAAATTTTCCAGAAAAAATTAACGGTTCACAAATTTATACCGCTCGAGTCGACAAAGAAGGCAAACAAATCACCTGTGGCAAACCATACTGCACAATTTGTAGTAAAATGGTTCTCGACGCCGGTGTTAGTGATTTTATAATGTGGCAAGAAGCCGGTATTTGTCTTTATTCGACCGAGAAATACAATGATTTATCCTTTAATTATCAGGGTTAAAAAACCAACGTTCGTTGCCGATTCGTTAATTCGCCGTGCCCTTCCGAAGCCCAGCGAAGGAGGGTGATTTCGGCAAGATTCGCCGTGCCCTTCCGTAGCTCGTCGCGAGCGAAGGAGGGTGATTCGTAACATTATGAAAATAGCCATCATCGGTTCCATGCACTTTAGCGAAAAAATGTTAGAAGTTGCTGAAGAATTAAAAAAACTCGGTCATCAGCCGATTCTTTCCAATTTTGTTAATGCTTTTCCTGGCAAAAACGATGAGGAAAAAGAAAAAATCAAGCTTCAACAAAAATTCGAAGAAGATGCCATGAAAAAAGACTGGAATTCCATGAAGGAGGCCGATGCTTTTCTGGTTATCAATCTTGAACGACACGGAATTACCAATTACATCGGCGGCAACACCTTATTCGAATTAGCCGCGGCTTATTTTAACAATAAAAAAATCTTTCTTTTAAACCCAGTCCCCGAAATGCCTTATTGCAAAACCGAACTCGAAGCCGTGAATCCGGTTGTTTTGAATGGTGATTTAACCAAGATTGAATAAAAACCGCGCTGTCATATAAAGAATCAAGCTTCCATAATTCAATAGTTAGACACCACCAGCAAGCTGGTGGCTTAATGAGTGGGGTCGCCTCAAAGGCGATCGTAACGCTTGCTGGTTTTTAATGAGTTAGTTGAATTACTTAAGTGCGCCGGCTCCGTTCTGATCTTGGTCTTCTTGATCCC
>JAZDHJ010000014.1:0-7806 GCA_043805995.1 Candidatus Uhrbacteria bacterium | reverse complement strand
GGGATCAAGAAGACCAAGATCAGAACGGAGCCGGCGCACTTAAGTAATTCAACTAACTCATTAAAAACCAGCAAGCGTTACGATCGCCTTTGAGGCGACCCCACTCATTAAGCCACCAGCTTGCTGGTGGTGTCTAACTGTCCTCAAGCGGCAATTTCCACATTTTTTCACCAGCCTCTTTAGCTGCTGACAAAATTTTCTGAGCCAACTCGGGTTTATTCGACATAACGCCAGCCAATTCTTCGCCTAGGGACACCACACAAGCATAAGTCAAAGTCGCAAGATCGATAATCATGGCTGGTTTTAATTTTGAAGCGTAAAAAAGTGTGTCGGCTAGAGTCACGCGACCTTCGGCGTCAGTGTCTAAAATCTCGATGGTTTTTTTGCTCATTGAGTGAACGATATCGCCCGGCACCAAGGCTTTGCCCGAGGGCATATTTTCACAAGCTGCAAAAATGCCATGGATTTCGGTTTTTGGTTTTAGGGCTTTAAGTGCGGAAAAAGCCCCAATGACCGCGGCGGCGCCGGACATGTCGCATTTCATGGTAACCATTGCGTAATTTGGCTTGAGTGAAATACCACCGGAATCAAAAGTTATACCTTTACCAACCAGAGCGATTTTCTTTTTTGCCCCAACTGGTTTGTAAGTCAGATGAACCATGAACGGTTCGTGATCCGAGCCACGAGCCACCGATAAAATTCCACCAGCACCCAAGCGGGCAAGAGCGGCGCGATTGAAAATTTTGATTTTGATTTGACCATTACTCCCAGCCGCGACAATTTTCGCCGCGTTTACCAAATCAATCGGTCGCATATGCGAGGCTGGCTCGTTTACCAGTTCACGGGCTCGCACCGTCGCATTGGCATAAATCTCACCTAGTTCAATTCCCTGCCGAGCCTCACGAACATGAGCTTCGACATTGGAAACAATCTCAAAAGTTTCCAATTGAGAATCATTTTTCTTTTCACTCTTATATTTTTTGAATTCGTAAGAAGCCAGAAGCGCTCCTTCAGCCATAGCCTTACCACAAATCTTGGCCGGCAAATTGCCATAGCCAGCTCCATGCAAAACCGAGACGATGTGTTTAGCCGACAACTGTTTGGCGGCGTTTACTGAAACGGCCGCGACCTGGCGCACTGTCTCCTCGGAAAAATTTTCTTTTTTTCCCAGACCAATAAGCAAAACTTTTTTGGCCGGAAAACCGGTTGGTCGAAGCAAAAGTATGGCGCCAAGCGAACCATCAAATTTTTCTTCCTTAATAGTTTTGTTTATTAAACCATCAAGCGCCAGATCAACCGCCGCTGTGGCGGCATGAGTAACTTTTACGCCCTCAAAAATGTTCACAACCAGTAAATCGGTTTTAACCTCGGCTAGGTTACCTTTTTTAATTTGAATTTTCATATGAAAAAATGTTTTAACACTTCATCAAGAATAACAAAAATTAAAGCCAAATTCAACCCCTCACCCCTAACCCCTCGGCCATAGCCCCTCGGGCGTTGCCCTATGGGCAGAGCTGGCCACGGGCGAGGCCTCTCCCGCCCCACTTCGCTCGGGCTTCGAGGGACAAGCTGGAGAGGGAGAATCAATTACTTTGGCAAATTGATTCCACTAATTTTTCTTTTTCTAAATGATTTAAATTTTTTCTTAAAACCTCATTCTCGACACCGATGTGTACCGCTTCATGAATTATTCTTTCTAAAAACGAACGGCAACTATTGGTTTTTATAACAATCGTTCCTCGGGAATCATAAGAACCACCAGGACCATACGGTGTCAAAACAATAACGTAACTGTCCAATAATTTAAAACCAAATTGTAAAGACAGACGAGTTAATCTTTCTAAAATTTCCGGCAGGTTTTTTTGACATTTTTCTAAGGCTTCAGAAAAATCTAATTTTGGATAAACGTCTTCAAAAAAAATTTTCTTTAATTCGTTTTCTTTTTCCTCGAATGTTTCTTCCGAATTATTAAAAACCTCGATAAAAGCCGGATGTTCTGGAAGATCTATGGAATAACCATTTTCTTGATAAAATTTTCTTTTTCGAAAACAATTTTTAACATACAAAAACGCCTCCTCGGCGCTTTGTGGACGAATTTGTATTTCCATCATAAAGCTCTACATCACAAACCCAAACACTATCGGCATGGTCATAACAAAAAATATCACTACACTGGCCACTAAAAACCAAAAGGCGCTTTCGCGATAATGCGAGCAATCTCGGCCTTTAAAAAACAAGGACAAAATACACCAGAGGGCTAAAAACAAAAGTACACCAAACAGATACAAACTCGGTACCATTCCCTGTTCAGTCAGACCTGCAAAAAAACCACTCACACTCGGCAGGCGAGTTATAAGCAGGTTGATGACCCAAAGACCATGGAGGGTTAGGGCAACAGACAGAACCACAGCGATAACGACGGACTCATGGATTCTTGGTTTAAAGAAAAACATATTGTTACGAATTACCCTCCTTCGCTCGTGACGAGCTACGGAAGGGCCTTGCGAATCTTTCCGAATCTATCCCGCCGACGCTGGGCTTTGGCGGGACCCCGTCCGAACCTTAGAGGCGGGGCGAATAAAAAGGAAGTGAATTATTTCTTATCAAAACCAGTATTTGTAGATTTGTATGATTAGTAGAAAATTAGTTGATTAGTAACAACCATTAACCAGAAGTTCGACTAAAACGCACTTTCAAAAACTGATAAAAGGAATAATACGCCGGCTGTTATTACAGAAAAAATTGTCATTCTTCGATAAACAATGGAATGTGTCTCGTTTATCCTTTCTCTATAGACAACTAGAATAATTATGGCGGCGGCAAGGAGTAAAGGGATTGGCATTATCAAAAGCCAACGATGCCAGACAAACAGAACAGCCAATTGTTCAAATCTTTCTGGAACTAGGTGAAGGCCTGGTGCTACCAGATCGATAATTACTTTCCAAACAAAAGCCGCCTCGAGCAAGATTAGAACGGAAATTAAAGCCTTGATATAAGGAGTTTTTCGTAACAACAAAATTAAAGTAATAGCCGAACCAAAACCAAAAAATATGGCCAGGTTAGGATCGGCCAGACGAGCCAAGAACAAAAGATCGTTTTGAAACATATAACAATATTATAGCAGACAATCGATTTATCGACGATAAACGCTCGTTAAGATTAACAAAAAACCAAGTTTTTAAACTAAATTTCGTTGACAACTTTTTCTCCTTCTTTTCAACAGTTTTTGGCCACAAATCCACCTCTGGCTATTGACAAAAAAGGCTATCCGTGCTATTATCATAGCAAGTTATCCCAAGTTAGGCGCCAACCCAAAAGGTCGTTCGCTTCAACCAAGATAACCTCTAATTCATTGAGGTCATACCATTATGAACGACTTCCAAAACAGAGGTCCTCGCCAGATGAACGATGTCACGGCGTTGAACCTGACCTGCGCTGATTGCGGTGTTGCTATCACAGAGCTCCCGTTTCAGCCTTCCATCAAGGAAGATGGTACTTACGGCAAAATTTATTGCCGCGAGTGCAATCGCAAGCGCAAACCACGCTTCTAACCAAGCGACAAAAAACCTTCGAGCAATCGAAGGTTTTTTGTTTTGATTGTCGAAAGTGTCGAAAGTGATGGAGTTATGGAGTCGTGATAAGAAAAACACCTCCGGTTTGGAAGTGTTTTGCTTTTATTTCTTGATGACCGCTTTAGCTTTAGTGATTCTGATCGCTTTGGCTTTACGGATTTTACCCGCGTCAACCTTGCGTTTGGCTTTCCAAAGATTGCGAGACTTTTTTCTCATGCCCATAAAATTGAAGTTAAGAACAAGGAGAGTGTATCAGAGGTTGGGAAATATGTAAAGAATTGTGCCCAACTAAGAAAAATTATCCACTTTTCAACTTGACCTAAATGCGACTTTGGTCGCATAATATTAATAATCTATGACTCAGCAGGAATTTAAAAAAACCGGTTTGCGCCAGACTTTGGCCCGAGAAAAACTTGTCGAGCTTTTTAGTGAAAAACGTACCTGGTCAGCCAAACAAATCCAGGCCTGTTTTAATGAAGTGGACCGAGCAACGATTTTTCGAAATCTCAAAACCTTACAGAAAAAAAATATTATTACACCTATTCATGCTCACGCTGGCGAAACTTTATTTGAATTGGCTGGTCGACCACATCACGCTCATCAAATTTGCTCCGAATGTCAAACGGCGATTTGCGTTCCCTGCCCCATAAAATCCAAAACCGAACATAACTTAGAATTTTTTAATCTGTGTCGATTATGCACCAAGTAAGCCACCTAAAATCTCTACTAACTTTTTTAGCAATAATTTTAATCACCGGCCTGGCCGTTGTTCTAATTAAAATTTATCCTCAACTTACTTCTCAACAAACTAGCGAGCTGTCAGTTGCAGCCACAATTTTTCCGATTTATGACATTGCCAAAAACGTGGCTGGCGACGCCGTTAAAGTAACTCTGATTCTTCCACCTGGCGCCGACGCTCATTCTTTTGAACCTTCCCCGTCTCTTATAAAAGAAATCTCGGGTGCCAAAGTCGTCTACGCCATCGGCGGACCTTTGGATGCCTGGTCGTCGGTTTTAGCAACTAACGTCGGAGCAGAAACCATAACTGTTTCATCAGGCATAAAATTTCGATCAGCTAACGACGAGGAAGATGGTTCGTTCGATCCTCATTATTGGCTTTCGGTAAAAAATGCAAAAACTATTACTGCAAATATCTCAGCCGATCTAATTTCTCGCTGGCCGGAAAAAAAAGAACAAATTATTATCAACACCAACGACTATCTCAAACAACTTGAAACACTCGACCAAGAAATTCGCACAACTTTACAAAATCTGCCCCAAAAAAATCTCGTCACTTTTCACGATGCGTGGTATTATTTTGCTGAGGCGTATGATTTAACAATCGCCGGAACTTTTGAACCAACCGCCGGTCGTGAACCAACCCCACAGTATCTGGCAAATTTAATTTCTGTTCTTGACACAGCTAACGTAAAAACCATGTATTACGAACCGCAAATGAGCATTAATAATTTGGAAACTTTTGCCAGAGATTACAATATCAGTTTAGCTGTCTTAGATGATATTGGCGGTAAAGCACCTTACGATTCTTATATCAACTTAATGAAAACAAATGTCTCCACACTTAAAAACCACCAATAACGAACCGGCAATTTTTGTCGAAAACCTTTCCGTCAGGTATGGCGAACACGCTGTGGTTGATGGTGTTTCGTTTTCCATTGAACAAGGAAAAATTGCCGCCATTGTCGGCCCAAACGGTTCAGGCAAAACCACCCTCATGAAAGCCATTCTGGGATTGGTACCATCACGGGGTGAAATTATTGTTCTCGGGCAACACTTGCACGACGTTCGTTCTCGGGTCGGCTACGTGCCGCAACGTTTTACTTTTGATCGCGATTTTCCTATTACAGTCGAAGAATTTTTAAATCTGGCTCGTAGCAGCAAATGTGCTTCATCAAGAATCACAACTGTCATCAAAGAAGTTGGCTTGACCCCACTTATTCTTCACAAACATCTGGGCAACCTTTCCGGCGGTCAACTGCAAAGAATTTTAATTGCCCAAGCCATTCTTCATGATCCGGCCATTTTATTTTTGGACGAACCGGCTACTGGCATTGATGTAGTTGGCGAAACCGCTATTCACGATGTCATCGAACACCTCAACAAAGAACACGGCACCACTGTCCTTATGGTCTCCCACGACATTGCTATGATTTCTACTCTGGTTGATCAAGTCCTTTGTCTAAACAAAAAACTCCTCTGCTCTGGTCCGCCCAAAAAAGCTCTAACTCAAAAATCTCTAGGTGATCTGTTCGGTTCACACCATTCGTTTTACGAGCATCATCAGCATTGATCGGATCGGAGGGGATTGGGGAAAGGGAATAGGGATGGAAGCTCGATTATTTTTTGTCTTGAACTTTGATTTCACTGATTTAATGATTAAAATGATTGTCGTTTTTAATTGATTTTTTTCAACCAAATAAAACCAAATCATAGTCTCCCGCCGTCATAGGATTTTGGCGGGATCCCGGCGGGATATCAATCAATCATTGAAATCACAGTTCAAGACAAATAAAATCACGTGGCGAGATCCCTCTCTGACTCGGGATGACAGGTGAAGAATAAAAAAACCACCATTTGACATTCGATCAATTTGACATTAGACATTCCCAACACTATGCCCCTCCTCGACCTCCTTGCTTTCCCATTCTTGCAACGCGCTCTACTGGCCGGTTTATTACTCGGACTGCTTTTGGCTTGCCTTGGCGTCTATGTCACCTTGCGGCGCATGGCTTTTTTTGGTGATGGGATTGCTCACGCTTCGCTGGCCGGCATTGCTATTGCTATTTTGGCCGGCGTCGCTCCGTTGCCAGTAGCGTTGGTCTGGGCAATTTTGGTGGCCGCTTTTATTTTTTTCCTGGAACGCAAAGTTAAACTGCCAACTGACTCGCTCATTGGAATTTTGTTTACGGCCAGCATGGCCCTCGGCGTTATTCTCATGCGTTTCACGCCCGGCTATCAACCTGATTTGGTTTCCTATCTTTTCGGTAGCATCCTCTCTATTCAAAACATCGATCTCTGGATCACTGCCGGCATCACCCTCATAATTCTGGTCTGGCTTTTTTCTTCGTTCAAAAGTTTAACCTACTCCTCACTAGCCGAAGAAAACGCCAAAGTCTCTGGGGTTCGAGTTTCACTCCAGACTTTTTTGCTTTACGTTTCTTTAGCTCTCGCCACCGTACTCGGCGTAAAAATGCTCGGCATAGTTCTGGTCTCAGCTCTCCTTATTCTACCCTCGGCCACCAGCCGACTGCTGGCCAGAAACTTTCAACAATATTTCATCCTATCCATCATCATCGCCGAAATTACCATCTTGGCTGGTCTCCTCGCTTCCTTCCAATTCGATCTACCATCCGGTGCCTCAATCGTTTTGACGGGTACAGCAATTTTTTGTCTGGCCGCAATTTTTAAAAGAAAGACGGTTTAAAAAAATAAGACCAAAAAATTTTGATCCCAGACGTTTCAGACGCCTGGTTTTTTTCTAACCAAAATTTCTAGGACTCTCAAACCTCTTTTTCCGAACTCACTCGTCCAAATGGTTTCGTTTAAACCGTTATTGACAGTAAGTTCGCGGAGACCGATGGCACCTTTCTCGAAACCGGCGCCAATGACCGCTTCTGTAACCAAACCAATAACATCTTGAGCTACAACCAGTCGCAAAAGACCACTCGGTTTCAGTTTTCGAAAAGCGGCTCGCAAAACCTTTCGAGTATGTTCTTCATAGCCACGAAATTTAACTCCGCCGCCAGAATTCGAATAATAACCCACAGCCATGATCGAACTTATTTCATCGATCGAACCGTTGGTTAGGCCAATCAAAGCCGACAAAAAATCTTTTTTGATTATTTTAAGATTTTCGTCAGACTCTTCCTCGCCATAAGCCAAGCCACTCGAAAGTTCCAGAGTTAAATCGACGACAAATCGATAAACTCCGGGTTGATGGCTGGACGACGGATCAGGATTGCCTAATTCGACGACTGTAGTTCTTGTCTCTAACATGACCTCCTCCTCTTTTTGTTCAGTTGTGAAAGAACCAACTCAATAATAGTTTTTTAGCCGACTCGGTCAAGACTAATGATAGCGTACGACATATCGGTTGCTATTTAGGTATCTTGACAGGATCGACGCCCGAGATGTCGCAACCGGCAAGTTGGAGCGGAGCATGTTTGTTTCTGTATTTCCGTTCACCGCGACAGTCGGTGAACGGGGTGAATCT
>JAZDHJ010000013.1:0-16312 GCA_043805995.1 Candidatus Uhrbacteria bacterium | reverse complement strand
GGGATCAAGAAGACCAAGATCAGAACGGAGCCGGCGCACTTAAGTAATTCAACTAACTCATTAAAAACCAGCAAGCGTTACGATCGCCTTTGAGGCGACCCCACTCATTAAGCCACCAGCTTGCTGGTGGTGTCTAACTTCGGTTGCGATTGGTAAGTGTTGAAGGAATGGCATTTTCCCCAGGAAATTCTCTAAGAAAATCCCCGTTTCTCATGGTGCCAAGAATGAATTCTGGGGATCCATCGTCGACGTCGTCGTGACGAAGATTCCTGCTCCTCTTCGGGGTAAAGGACTGAGGAGTTCCACGCCAACGCGTTTCTTTACTTTTCTCTCCCATGATGGCTCCCTTATCAATGGTTGGTGACAATGGCCGGTCACCATATTATAAAAAACCGGGGTTGTCAATGGGAGGGGGGTGCGAATAACGAATTTTGGTACCCTCCTTCGCTCGCGACGAGCTACGGAAGGGCACGGCGAATTTACGAATATACGAATGTTGGCGGTCGATCGTAGAGACGTTGCATTGCAACGTCTCTACGGACGGAAATACATATTCGTAGATTCGTAAATTCGTAATAGATTCGTTATTCGCACCCCCCCCTTCAACACCACCCCAAACCCTGCTACCATACAAAACGTATGGACTTATTCAGTGCTCAGGAACAACAAACTAGACAGGCTGGTGCGCCGCTGGCTGAGCGTTTGCGGCCGCGGGTTTTGGTGGAGTTTGTTGGGCAGGAAAAAATTCTTGGGGCTAAAAGTTTGCTGCGTCGGTTGATTGATCAGGACAAAATTCCTTCGATTATTTTTTGGGGTCCACCTGGTACCGGCAAAACTACTTTGGCCCGCATTATTGCCAATGAGACCAAATCAATTTTTATTCAGTTGTCAGCCACTTCATCAAGCGTGGCCGAAGTTCGTGAAGTTATTAAGCAGGCTAGGGAACAGCTTAAATTTTTTAAAAAACGGACGATTCTTTTTATCGATGAGATTCATCGTTTTAATAAAAGTCAGCAGGATGCTTTTTTGCCGGCGGTTGAGGATGGTACAATTAGGCTCATTGGTGCGACAACGGAGAATCCTTCATTTGAAGTTAACTCAGCTTTGCTTTCGCGCTCCAGAGTTTTTGTTTTGGAAAAACTTTCGCCAGAGAATATTTTAGCCATAGTTCGAGCGGCGCTTTTGGATAAAGAAAGAGGTTATGGTCAGCAAAAAATTGTTTTAACACCCGAGGCTGAATCGTTAATTTCCGGTCTGGCCGATGGTGATGCTCGTTCAGCTTTGAATGCGCTCGAGGTGGCCGTGGATTCTTCCACAACAAATTTTAGCGAGAGTGTGCTAGAATTATCGGCAACAGAAATCAAGGAGGCTTTTCAAAAATCTCATTTGCTGTATGATCGGGCCGGTGACGAGCATTACCACATTATTTCGGCCCTCCACAAGTCCATGCGTGGTGGTGATGCTAACGCCGCCATCTACTGGCTGGGTCGCATGCTTGAATCTGGCGAGGATCCGTTGTATATTGCCAGACGTCTGATTCGTTTTGCTTCCGAGGACGTTGGTTTGGCTGATCCACAAGCTCTGGTTCAAGCCACCGCAGCTTACCAAGCCGCTCATGCCATCGGTTTACCGGAAGGCAATGTCAATTTGGCTCAAGCCGTTGTATACTTGGCGCGCGCCCCAAAATCCATCGAACTTTATAAAGCGTATGGTGAGGTAGCCAAAGTTATTCAAGCCGGTCCAAACCCACCCGTGCCAATTCATCTCAGAAACGCGCCAACAAAATTAATGAAAGATTTGGGTTTTGGTAAAGACTACCTTTACCCACCAGAAGTGCCGGCCGACGACCAAACCTATTTGCCAGAAGAATTAAAAGCTAAAAAATTTTTGTAAAAACTAACTTTGTTACGAATCACGAAAAGGAAAGAACTTTTGAATTGACTACATTTGTCATTCTGAACCCTCGTGAAGAATCTCGCCGCGTGATATTAATCTGAAATCACGTGGCGAGATCCCTCTCTGACTCGGGATGACAGGTGTTCGTATCAAATTCGTCAATTCGTATATTCGTTACTTTTCGTAATTCGTAACCGTACAACCATCTTATGACCACCGAACAATTGCTTGCTCTCAAAACCAATACCACCCTGCTCGTAAAAAACGATCCTTTTGAATATAAAGGTCGAGCCGATGTCACCTTAGCCGGCGGCGATGTCATTCATTGGCTTTTTTCTGATGAAGGAGCTTTTGTTTCTTTAAATCCTGACACCGACGAAATGGTTTATTTTCGTCAGGCTGATAGTGAACTTGAATGTGACGAAGAAGGCGCGGTTTACGAAGGTGAGGCTTACGAGATTTCTTATGAAGACAAAGGCACAGTCACCAAAATTATCGACGAAACAACTGTTGAGGAAAGTGATGCCTTAAATTTTACTGATTACGAAAATGACGACGGTGATTTGGTCCGAGCCCAAGAAAACGACTCAACCGGCGAAAGCCAAGTCTTCACCGGCGCGGTTTTGGTTGAGGAAGAGGTGGTGGTGGTGGAGGATTAGCGGTTGGAATAAGGGGGATTAGGTGGTTTGGGCGTTAGGGCTTTGGAGGGCGTTAAGGGCAAGGAGGATTTTATTAGAATAAAATTCTTTGCCTTTAGTGCCCTTTAACGCCCCGTAATGCCTCAAAAACCCCCACCACCTAAAAAATATGTCCGATACTCAACCCAATCGTTGGAAAAACGAGAAAAAACATTCGATGCCACGTGATGTTAGGGTGCAAATCCTTTCAGGAATTTTAATAATGTTTGCCGGCGTAATTGTCGTCAAACTTTTTTTTCTTCAAGTCATTGATCATGCTTTTTATTCAGCTTTGGCTTCGGGGCAACACGATCTTTTCCAAGAACTTTTTCCCGAGCGTGGCGATATTTTGATTCACGATGATAAAGATGACGAATTAATTGCTGCCGTTAGTAATCAAAAATTGGCTTTTGTTTTTGCTGACCCTCGTCAGATTAAAGATGTAGCTAAAACCGTTGATGAACTTAGCCAGATTTTTTCTTGGGACGAGGAAACTAAAACTTCTTTTATTGCCAAGTTCGCCGTCAACACCGATCCTTACGAACCGATTAAACGTCATGTTTCTGATGATGATCTGGCGCTCATTGAAGCTCTGAAATTACCAGGTATCGATTATATTCGCGAGTCATCGCGTTTGTATCCCGAGGCCGGACTCGGTGGTCATCTTCTTGGTTTTCTTGGTTCCAATTCCGACGGTACACTTTCTGGTAAATACGGTATCGAAGGTTATTTTGATGACGTTCTTACTGGCACGCCAGGTTTTTTGCGGTCCGAAGGCGATATCGCCGGTCGTTTAATCGCTTCGGCCGATCGAGCCTTTCAACCGGCCATTGATGGCGCTGATGTTGTTTTGACGATTGATCGAAATATTCAATACTTTGTTTGTGATCAACTTAAAAAAACCGTGGTTGAATATAAGGCTGATGGCGGTTCAGTGGTGGTGGTCGAACCAAAAACTGGTCGAGTATTGGCCATGTGCGGATCACCGGATTTTGATCCAAATAATTATGGTCAGGTGGCGAACATCGATCAATTTAACAACCCGGCCATTTTTAACGCTTACGAACCAGGTTCGGTTTTCAAACCACTAACCATGTCGGCGGCTCTTGATGTTGGGGTTGTCGAACCGACCACAACTTATGAGGATACTGGAGCGATTATGGTTGACGGTTGGGATAAACCAATTTCCAACGCTGATAACAAAACTTTTGGTGTCGTGACCATGACTCAGGTTTTGGAAAACTCCGTCAACACCGGCACGATTTTTGCCATGCGCCAAACCGGTCAGGATCAGTTTGTTGACTATGTGAAAAAGTTTGGTTTTGGTGAGCCGACCGGAATCGAAGTTGATACTGAGTCGGTTGGTGATATTTCTTCACTTAAAAATAAAGCTGAAGTTTACGCGGCCACGGCTTCTTTTGGCCAAGGAATTACCGTCACCCCAATTCAGTTAGCCATGGCTTTTGCGGCTTTGGCTAATGGTGGAGTTTTGCTCGAACCACAAATTATTGATGAGGTAAAATATTCTGACGGTGTTGTTGATAAACGAGAAAAAAAAGAAGTCCGTCGAGTGGTGAGCGAAAGAACTTCCAGCCTCATCGGCGCCATGTTGGTTTCGGTGGTGGAGATTGGCCACGGTAAAAAAGCCGGCGTGCCGGGTTATTATATTGCCGGTAAAACCGGTACCGCTCAGGTGGCGAGCGGTGGTAGTTATGAAAGCAATAAAAACATCGGCACCTTTGCCGGTTTTGGTCCGGTTAGCAGTCCAAGATTCGCCATGACCGTGCGGATCGACAATCCACACGATGTCGGCTGGGCCGAATCAACCGCCGCCCCACTTTTCGGTTCAATCGCTGATTTCATTTTAAAATATTACGAAGTGCCGCCGGAGAGGTAGTGGTTGGATCGAGGGGAGGGCGGAACCATCCTTCGCTCGAGGCGAGCTACGGCATGGCATGGGGGCTTAAGGCCTCGCCCGTAGGACTATGGCCGAGGGGGTTGAAGGGGGATTTTTATGGTGGATCGGATCGGTTTTAGGTCCGAAAGGTTATAGAGGTCCTAAAGGTATTGGTTTTGGTTTTTGAAACGAAATTAAAAAACGTATTCAATCAACCAATCCCTTTAATACCTTTAACACCTTTCGAACATTTCGGACCTTCTCCAATCCAATCTGGAAACCTCCCTGCAACCACTTATTCCCCTTAAACCCCTCCAACCATCCGCCTCCGATTGACATTTTCCGCCCAATCCATTAAGATATAGCCACTTAATTCATAAGATCGCTGGCAGACTGGATTGGTGTGGGAATGTCAAATTTCCAATGTCTAATGTCAAATGATGGAAGTTAATTATTCTAAGGAATCTGGCTTCCTTACTTAGACATTAGAAATTAGTCATTAGACATTCCAACCAAACCCAGAGAGCCGCGAGCGCAAAACAGTTATGTTTGCAATTATCAAAACCGGCGGCAAGCAATATCTTGTCCGCGAAGGTGACGTTCTCTTGGTCGAGAAACTCGAATTGGACTTAGGTGCCAAACTCGATTTCGAAGCCATGTTGGTCGCTGACGAGGAAGGGAACGATGTCAAAATCGGTTTGCCAAACGTGGCCGGCGCCAAGGTGGAAACCACCATCGCCGAACACGGTCGAGCCGACAAAGTGGCCGTCGTCAAATACAAACCAAAGGTTCGCTATCGCCGCAACGTCGGTCATCGTCAACCCTTCACCAAACTCAAAATCGAAAAAATCGTCGCTTAACAGCGGCGATTTTTTTATAGTTATTTTGTTATTTTGTTGTTATAATAAATTGGTTAAAAGCTAACCTCTCTATTTTTATATGGCACCAGTTACCTTTGTCAAAAAACAAGACCAAAAAGAAGATTTTGAGGAAGAATTCAAAGATATCGGTAAACGCTTGGCTTATTTGTTGGCCGCCGCCGACCTACCTCAAGATGTTAAGGAATCTTGGGCAACTTTGGTTCCAGAAATGACTTTGGAACAAATTGATAAACTTATGGTTGTTTTGGAACGTTATGTTACCTCTGGTATGTCCAAAGAGTTTGAATCTTTTAAAACCGATCTGTTTAAAATTCAACAAAAGCACCAGGAGCAAGTTAATCAAAGACAAGGCGCGGCCTTAAGTCAATTAGACGATTTGGAGAGGAACTTAGAATAGTTGTTGTATGAGTGTTAATAAAATTATTGAAATTTTACAAGAAAGTGAATTGGATCGAGAAACCAAATTGAAAATTATCGATTTTTTGTCTGTGACCGACGATCAGCAAAAAGTTGATGACTTGTTCGATCTTTTAACCGCTTGGCAAACTGTCGATCTTGCGGAAAAAAAAGATTTTCAAAATAAATTAATGGCGATTATGAAAGTTTTTGAAAAAAAAGCCGACAAAATCGAAAACTCGGCTTTACTATCAGGAAGAAAAATTGTGGACAATATGGAAACCGTCGAAAAAATTGAAACTTTAAAAAAACAAATTTCTTCTTACTAATTTTATGTCTAAAGAGACCGAAAACAATCCATCGGAAACTGAGAATGATGTAGATGTTTCGGAAGAAATCCCAAAACCTGATACTAAAAGTTTGTGGGCAAGTTTAAGGGAAAAAACCAGCCGTTTTTTTACTGGCGAATTGTCGGAACAGGAAACCAAAATGGAAGTTGATAAAACTGCGGAAGAAAAAGAATATGATAAGAAAATTCTTAAACCTGAATTGGCTAAGGCTTTGGCTTTGGGAATGTTGGGTTTGACCGGAACTTTAACCGGTACCAAGATTGCCGCTGATCTACCTCGTTATCTTTTACAAAAAGGAATTTTTATTCCAAGAGAAAAAGAAGCTCTTGAACAAGCTTTTGCCAGCACTAAAGATAAAGAAGATATTTATGAAGGTGGAGACGATCCTTTAATTGACCGAGCCCAGAGATTAAACGAAAGAATAAAAAATTCGAATTTTTTAACTGGCCAACAAAAGACAGAAATGTTGGCCAAGGTTAAAGAAATTGTCAAGCAAACAGGTGAGGACTTGAAGGTTTTGGAAGATAGGCGTAATCAGGAAATTGCTGATCTAATTGAAGCTAATATCCAAACTCGAGTTAAAGGCACCACTGTCGTAAAAGAAGCGGTTAATACTCTTGCCGTATTAACCGGTTTGCAATCATTGCGTGGTGTGGCTTACGGTAGTGTGGCTTTAGTGGAGCGAGCTCAAAAATTATCAAGAGAGCGAACTGAAGGAAAGAGAGATTTTGAGGGCGTCGGCGGATGGGCAAAAGAGATGGTTATTAATGGTTTCAGAGAAACTGGTAAGGGTTTGATTATAAGTAGAACCGATATTCGCGGTCGGGAATTGTCTGGGCGAGAAAGATTTCAAAACGCGACGCGTGCTTATGGAACCCTTGGAAGATTTGTTGGTTTAGGCGCTTTGGGAGCTCGCGAAGTTTTTACTGAAGGTGGAATCGGTGAAGCACTTAATAAAATGTCCGATGCTTGGGATAAGAAATCGGCTGGTGATTTTGCGGTTGATAATTTTACCGGCAATTTAAATCGTATTAGTTTCGGTAGTTGGAATAAAGTGTTCGGCGAAAGTCCAGTTGGTGTTGAACAAGCCGACGTTTCCGCCGAGGCACCTTTGTCTGAACAAAGTGTCGTGGCCGAATCGCCGGCGGGCGGCTCTGCAACCGAGACACCAGCAGTTGTTGATTCCACTTCAGCTTTGCCTGCGCCGGAAGGGGTTTTGGAAACAGACCAAGCTTTTAGGTTAGAACAAATAAAAGCCGAAATTCAGGGCGGTCTTATTCCTAAAGTTCAAGCCGGTGAAGGTCATGATTCTTTTGTTGCCTTGGCTTTGCAAAGAGCTCAAGCTCCCGGTCATGTTGGTTTGAAGACCGGAAATTTAAAGGAAGTTATGGACGCCGCTCGGCGTAGCGGAATTATTTCCGAAGATGGAAAATTCGAATTAAGGTTAGCTGAGGCAGCTAAGGGAAATGTGGCTATTGATATTCAAGACCACGGCACCGGTTCGGAGATTGTTTTGCGCGATGTTAATACCGGAGCCGAAATCCCCAAGGCAGAGTGGTCAAAATTCACTTATTCTCACAATAACCAAACCGGTGCCGACGTTTTTGAACCAAGTCATTCGATAACCGGTGATGTTAAGATTTCAAGAATAGACGAATCCTTAAAGATCACCGCGGATCGACCAGATATTGTTAATGAACCAATAGTTGATGAGATTCCGATGGAAAATATAGATTTGCTTACTCCAGTCGAAAGGAGCGCTGATTTGGGTAAAATAGAAATAATCAAATTTCCGGGTGTCGAAGCAACAATGGCACGATTAGGTTTGGTATTAGAAAATAATGGAGTTCAGGGTGGTTCAGGTGAATTGAGATGGGATCAATCCCTTGTAGATCAAGTGGGAAACAAATGCGAGACCGTGCTAGTTAGGATCAGCTCAGCCACTAAGGATACTCTAACAATCATAATTACTAATAATGACGGTTCTGCGGATACTTATATTTTTGGAAAATCTCCGGGTTCGAATGCGACGGAAATTATTAACCACATAATCGATAAACCGCCAGTCGTAAGTGCGCCGTTGGAAGATATACCAACAGAAGTTGAGGCTGATTCAGTGTTTCAAGGTAGTGATTTAATTCAAGGTGAAGACACAAGGGAGTTAGCCGAGAAGATTCAAGATCTTATTCCAGTTGAAAGAGATGAGGAATTGGGTGAAATAAATATAATCAAAGGTTCTGGTGTTGACGAATTGGCTGAAAAATTAGGTTTGGATTTGAGTAGTCATGGGGTTGGTGCCCCGGGTGAATCGAGTGATGTAAAATGGGATCAGTCTTATCAAGATCCCATGACTGGAGATAGATTTGAAACCGAAGATGTTCAAATTAATACTTCTGGTGATACTTTGGTAATTAAGGTTGTCACCAGTGATGGTTCTACAGAAACAATCATTTATGGCAAACCTCAAGGTTCGGAAGTAGCAAAAATTCTTAGCCACACAATCGATGAATCGCCAGTCGTATTGGAAGAACCTGTTATAAATCCTGACCAAGCCCTAGTGTCACCTAAAGAAATAATTAATTTTGGTCAACGGATTTTAAAGAAATCAAACGATCTTTATCACTCTTTTGCAAGTGAAGTCTTAAATGGAGAATATAGGGTTGAAAAACTTCCTCAAGAAGAGCTGCCTGGTTTTTCTGTTAATTCTGACAATGCTGATGATAAAGACGTGGGAGATATTTTGGCAAAACATGGATTCAAATTTTCTTTTCGGGGTCTTGTTCCAACTTCGGGAAAAGGCGACGCGATTGATTGGGATAAAATTTTTATTGGCGCGGATAAAACTATAAAAGTTGATCACGTTGGTATTGATGCACGGGGCGATGATCTTTATATTCGACTTTATAATTCTGACAATACTGTGGATCTGGTTCATTATTCAGGTATGAAAATAGAAAGTATCGATCGTTTGCCCACAAACAATGATTTAGAAGTCTTGATCGCAAAGGCTAAGTAATAAAAACCTAAAATCGTCGCTTAACAGCGGCGATTTTTTTGTACAAATTAAGATTCTTTTCTCCCACGAAATGCCTCACCTAGTGTAATCTCGTCAGCAAACTCGAGTGAGGCGCCGGCTTGTAGACCTCGAGCTAGGCGGGTGAGGTGTTTATTGAAGCCTTGAAGTTGTTTGGTTAAATACATCATGGTGGTCTCGCCATGAACATCTGGGGAAAAAGCTAGGACGATTTCTTGGATTTGGTTTTCTTCGCGTAATTTTTTAAATAATGGTTGGACTCGTAAAACTTCCGGCGTCATGCCTTCGATGGGATTCAAAACGCCGCCGAGGACAAAATAGCGGCCGTTGTAGGCGCCGGTCACTTCGATGGTCGGAATGTCGCGCGAGGTTTCGACAATGCAGAGAATCGCCGGATCGCGTTTTGGATCGACGCAGATGTCGCAAAATTCATTTTGGGTGTAGTTGAAACATTTGGGACAGAGGCGGACTTTTTCGCCAAGTTCGCGAATCAAGTTAGCGGTTTGAAGCAATTCTTCTTTTGGTAATTGCAGTAAAGAAAAAACATAGCGTAAAGCCGTTTTCGGCCCCACGCCAGGCAGCTTGGTTAAAGCCGCGCTTAAGTTTTGAATTGGTTCAGGAAAGCGACGCATATTTGGAGTGATGGAGTGGTGGAGTGATGGAGTGGTGGGGTGAAGGACGTTTTTATTTTGAGAAATAATTCTCCATAACTCCACGACTCCAAGACTTTACATGCTCTATGACTTTTACAAGCCAAGATTTTTGAACGCATCCAAACCACCCATTTCTTTCATTTTGAAAGCCATTTGTTTTTGGACTTTTTTGATGGCATCGTTTGTTGCTTCTTTGATGGCAGCTTCTAGTTTATTTTTGTCCTTCAGCATTTCGTCATCAATTTTAACTTCAAGAATTTGTTGGTTGCCATCAATTTTTATTTTAACCTTACCCCAAGCCGCCTCACCTTCAGCTGAAAGTTCGGCCAAGCCGCCTTGAATTTTTTTAGCTTGATCGCGAATGTCTTTGATGGCTTTGATTTTGTTGAACATATTGTTGGTTTGGATTAGTTTATTTTAATGTTTAGGGGTTTAAGGGGCGGAAGGGGTTGCAGGGAGGTTTTTAGGTTGGGTTGGTGTGGACGAAGGTCCGAGAGGTGTTAAAGGTTTGAAAGGATTGGTTAGATAGGTTTTTTAATTTCAATTCAAATAACCAAAACCAATACCTTTAGGACCTCTACAACCTTTCGGACATAAATCCGATCCTATCCACCGTAAAAATCCTCTGCAACCCCTTAAACCCCTTCCGCCCTCTTCGATCAAAACGGATTTCCCATTGGATCAATTGGTGGTGGGTTAGCTGACGATGGTGGTGGGGGAGCGGGAATTTCACTGCCAAAGTTGTTACCCCCGTTGTTTGTATCGCCAGGTGGCGGAGAACGACGCATTTCTAAGTTGCGGAAACAGGTGCGCTGGCCATCGAAGAATAATCTTATCATACCAGTCGGACCATTACGATGTTTGGCAATGTAAACCTCGGCCAAAGTTTTTTCTTCGGGTGACAAATCTTCTTGACGATAGTTCATGTCGGTAGCTTTGCGATAAATGAAAAGAACCACGTCGGCATCCTGTTCGATGGAACCAGAGTCGCGTAAGTGTGAGAGTTTTGGAATGGCTGGTTTACTTTGTTCGACCGCCCGTGAGAGCTGTGACAGGGCCAGAACTGGTACCCCAAGTTCGCGGGCAATTTGTTTGAGCGAGCGACTGATTTCAGAAATTTCTTGAACTCGATTGTCAGAATTGCCTTTACTGCGACTTTCGATGAGTTGAAGGTAGTCGATGATTATTAAACCCAGGCCATGTTCGGATTGCAAACGCCGAGCCTTGGCTCTGATTTGCATAACATTAACCGTCGAAGTGTCGTCGATAAAAATTGGGGCTTCGGAAAGTTTACCTAAAGCGTGACCAATGCGCGGAAAATCATCGTCACGTTCGGAAAGACGGCCGCTGCGCAGTTTCCATAGGTCGACGCCAGCTTCGGCCGAAATCATGCGATCGACCAACTGTTCCTTAGACATTTCGAGGGAAAAAATACCAACCGGGACTTTTAATTTTATGGCCGCATGGCGAGCAATGTCGATGGCCAAACTAGTTTTGCCGACTGATGGCCGAGCGGCCAAAATTATTAGGTCGGATTTTTGTAGTCCGGTTGTGAGGTTGTCGAGTTCGGTAAAACCGGTGGCTACGCCGCGCAGTTGGCCTTTGTTGCGATGCAGTTCGTCGATGCGTTCGAAAGCATCGGAGAGAATATTTTTAATGTCGATGAAAGCGGTGCGCAAAAATTTTTGTGAGACGGCAAACAAACTGCGTTCAGCTGAATCAAGAATAACATCAACATCTTCAGCCTCATCATAACCAAGTTCAGAAATTTCCCCAGCTGATGAAAGGAGGCGACGCAGGGTGGATTTTTTTTGAATGATTTGGGCGTAGTGGGCCACATTGCCGGCGGTGGAAACCGAGTTGGCTAATTCGACCAAATAAGCTCGACCGCCAGCCAGTTGAATTTTATCCAATTCTTCAAGACGATTGCCAAGCGTTAAAATATCGATCGGTTCGTGTTTAACATTTAGATCAACCATGGCGTCGTAAATAGACCGGTGACATTCACGATAAAAATCATCGCCGGTGATAGAATCAGAAACTTTAAAAAATGCTTCCTGATCAATTAAAAGACAGCCGAGCAAACACTGTTCAGCTTCCAGATTTTGCGGCGGGATTCTTTGTTCTGGCATAGCCGTGTCATCTTACCGTTGTCGGCCCGGGTCTTCAAGAGCTTGGCTGTGTGTTAGTTGTGAGTTGGGTGTGGGTAACACAATGGTGTTTGGAGGGGAGAGGGGAAAGGGGACAGGGAAGGAGGTTTATTGTTAGGGATTGGTTGGTAGGTTGGAAAGGTCCTAAAGGTTTTAAAGGTATTGGAGTCGGCTAAAGTAAAAGGTAGAAAAGGTAAAAAGTAAATTTATTAACCGATAGAAACCTTTACTTTTTACCTTTTACAATTTTTACTTTACTCACCCACTCCAACCCACCCAACACCTTTCGTCCCCTTACCACCTTTCGGACCACTTCCGATAAACAATCGAGCTACCATCCCTCTCTCCTATCCCCTTTTCCCCACGATTCCAACCGTCGCTCGTGCTATAATCCAACCATTATGAGACTAAATAGACACCCCGATATCACTTGGTTTCGGGCGGTTGGCACAATGATTGGTGGGGTGGTTGGGGTTGGAGTTTTTGGTCTGCCTTTTGCTTTTGCTCAAAGTGGTTGGGGTTTGGGTTTGCTTATTTTGTTGGCTTTAGGTGGCTTGCTTTTGGTTTTAAATCTCATGTATGCCGAAATAAATATTCAGACCCCGGGCAAACATCGGTTGGTTGGTTTGGTTAAAAAATATCTCGGTTCCGGCTGGTCACATTTTGCCACGGCCATATTTATTCCTTACGGTTGGGGCGCCATGTTGGCCTACATGCTGGTTGGTGGAGATTTTTTATACGCGCTTTTGTCACCGTTTCTTGGCGGACCGATAATTATTTATCAGGTAGCCATTGCTCTCCTGGCGGCTGCTTTAACTTTTGGTGGAATTAAAAAATTGGCTAAAATGGAATTCGGGGTGATCTTGGCCTTATTGTTTCTTTTTGTTTTTATAATTTTGGTTTCTCTGCCATCTTTGGAATGGCAAAATGTTTTACCGCTACATTTTTCCAATTGGTTTGTCCCATATGGAGTTATCTTTTTTGCCATGTCAGGTCTGGGAGTTATTCCGGAAATGAAAGAAGTTCTTGGTAGTCGTCATAAAAAAGATTTGCCCCAGGCAGTTTTGACCGGTCAAGTTTTGATTTTTATTCTTTACGCTTTATTCACTCTGGCGGTGGTTGGAGTGACCGGAGTAACGACAACTGAAGCGGCTTTTGATGGCTTGGCTAGTAAGTTTGGACCAATTTTTGCTGTGGCCGGTTCTATACTTGGGGCGATTACGGTTGTTTCGATTTTTTCCATTGTTAGTATCGAGATGCAGGATATTTGGCGATTTGATTATAAACTTTCCCAAAAAAAAGCTTGGGCGCTGGCGGCCTTTGTACCAATAATAATTTTACTTTTCGGTTTCAATAAATTCGTTGATCTCATCGGTTTCCTGGGCGCGGTTTTTGGTGGTGTGATCGGAATTTTAGTGGTTGTCATGTATCAAAAAATGCGTCGCGATTGTCCCAATCTGGCGCATTGTTTCATGAAGGTACCACAAGTTGTCGTTTGGTTATTAGTCGCAGTTTTTGCTGGGGGAATTGTACAGACGGTTTTTGGGTTTTAATTTTTTGATGACATCTCGACAACATTCCTTAAAAGCATGGCCACTGTCATTGGTCCCACGCCACCAGGTACCGGCGTCAACCAACCAGCTACCGGTTCAACTGATGATTGATCGACATCGCCGACGACTTTGCTGCCAACTCGAGTTGTGCCAACGTCGATGATAATCGCTCCGTTTTTTATCATCTCGCCAGTTATTAAATTTGGTTTCCCGACAGCGGTAATAATAATATCGCTGTTTTTTATTTTGTCTTTTAGGTTAGGAATTTCGGCCGAAATAATTTCGGTGGTGATTTTCTTATGAGACAAAATCGCTTCAAAAGGTTGGGCAAAAATTTTGCTCATAACCAGAGCGGCTTTTTTGCCAGCCAGAGGTTCGTTGGTCGTTTCGAGTAAATTCATGACACCGAGGACGACGGGAGAAATGATGCCAGGTTTGTTGTTTTCAAGATTTTGTAAATTTTCCGGATGAAAACCATCGACGTCTTTTTTTGGTTCGATGGCGGCGATAATTTTATCGGTGTCCTGGTTTGGTAATGGTAGTTGAACTAAAATTCCATCGACATTTTGACGGTGATTGAGTTCGTTTATTTTATTTAAAATTTCTTCAGCGGTAGCCGAAGTAGGGAAGAGATATTTTTCAAAATGAATACCGACCGAAAGGCAAGCTTTTTCTTTTAAAGAAACGTAAAGGTGCGAAGCTGGATCATTGCCAACCAAAATAACCGCCAAGCCAGGTTTTTTTGGCAGGTGTTCAATGTAGTCCTTAAGACTGGAACGAATCTGAGCCGCAATTATTTTGCCGTTTAGTAAGGGCATAGTGTTGGTATTGAAGGGGACGAAGGGGTTGCAGGGAGGTTTTTTTAAACGCTCTAAACTGTCATTCTGAACCCTAGTGAAGAATCTCGCCTCGTGACTTTAAATTTAAAAAAACATTTTGGAGTCACGCGGCGAGATCCCTCTCTGGCTCGGGATGACAGTCTGTTCCCTTAAACCCTTTCAACCGATACAACATAATCAATTATACCACCAGCCACATCAATGCCGGTAGCTAATTCTAAACCTTCAAAGCCGGGTCTGGCATTTACTTCAAGAACCATTGGCCCGCGATTAGAACGAATGATGTCGACACCGGCGATTTCCAGGCCGACAGCTTTGGTGGCTCGAATGGCGAGGTCTTTTTCAATTTCAGTTAATTCAATTGGTCGACCAGCTCCACCGGCGTGGATATTGGAACGAACGTCGCCGGGTTTGGCTTCGCGTTCCATGGCAGTAATTATTTTTTCACCAGCGACAAAAACTCGAATATCTTTGCCTTCAGCTTCCTTAATAAATTCTTCCAAGAGGACAGGGATTTTTTGACTGACGGTTAAATAATCAACAATTGGCAAAACCGTCTCAAGATTCTCGGCCAAAAAAACACCTCGTCCACCGGAACCGTTTGGGGTTTTGACGACCAGAGGAAAACCCAGGGCCAGAGTTTCGGTTGAGACCGAAGCAATATCTCGAATAATCGAGGAACGTGGCATTGGCAGACCGGCTTCAGAAAGTAAAAGTTTGCGAGTCAGTTTATTTTTTGTCGCGGCTGAAGTTAAAGTGTTGCTGTTGATGATTTTATAACCGGCTGACAAAAGCATGTCGACAGTTGTTGAATGTAAACCAAAGTCTTCGATAAAATTTGTCCGAGCAATAAAGACATCGCAAGCCGGCATTGGTTCATTGTCATAAAAAATTTCCATTTTTCCATTACCTTCACGAAAAGAAAAAAACGGTTCGCAAAAAATTCGCGCTTTCAGCCCGCGAGCCAGTGCGGCCTCGAAAATCTTTTTCGTTTCGTAAGGTGGTTCGGTTTCTTTGGTTTGTGGTCGACCAAAAGTAAGAATGCCAATTTTCATATTGTTACGAATTACGAATTTTCCCGAATTCTACAAATTAAAAGGAAGTCATTAGTTTTTTAAAAAGTAATGGAAGTATAGTCGTTTTGGTGGTTTTTTTCAAGAATACGGATCAAGAATACGGAATAAGACGAATTTTATGCTAAAAAACAAGGTTTTTATGATAGGTTAGTTGACAATAATCGTTTTTTGTTTTAATCTTCACAGTCAAATTGACCGAACAGACACTCAGCTTGTTCGCCTGTGACGGAGGCAGTGATGGCACCCAAGTGGCTTTCTTCCATTTCAGTCCTGGTCGTCTTGTTCTTCCTGACCACGGCCCTGTGGCTGGTCGACCTGGATTCGGTACAAGAACACCCAGTTCTGATCGGGTACAACTGGTGTATGTGGCTGACCTTCGTGGTTCAGATTCCGGTTGCCGCTACGATTATCAACTCTTTCGTAGCTGGCAACGTGACAATACTGGAGGCCGACTGGTCAAAAGTTCGGTGGCGTCGATGGTTGGGAAGGATCCTGACCAGCGTTGCTGGGCTGACCCTTTCATTGTCGGTTGCGTGGGCGTTTTTCTGGCTTGTCGTTTACGTCTCCACTGAAAGTCAGATACCTGTGGAGACGGATCAGAAGTTTGCTCTCCTGAACATGGCTTGTATGGGAGTACCGGCTCTGATCCTGGCTTTTATTGGCCTACGGATTGGCAAGGAAAAGTAGGTTGGGTCTCACCCACACCCATAGAACACGAGCCTCGATCTTCATCGGGGTTTTTATTTTTGATTAATTTCTAGACTTGCTCTCTGTTGTCAATCAGCAAAGATGTCACAGTTTTCAGTTCAGCAAACGTGTCACATTCAGGCGACAGTAGTAATTAATAGTTAGGTTGGATTTTCACGATTGATACGATCCATTAGGGTGCCGTTTTTGTAGACACGAATTT
>JAZDHJ010000012.1:0-4357 GCA_043805995.1 Candidatus Uhrbacteria bacterium | reverse complement strand
TTAATATCTTTTTCATCCATGGAGATATCAATGATTTCAAAACAGTCGAATATTCCTTGTGTAAAAATTAATTCCAATGTTTTGAATTCATTATTAGGCATACTGGTAATTAGTTAAAGTCGGACTAATCACATTGTAGGGTATTTAGGAGAATTGGTTAAATTGCGTATGATCCGTTTTAACCGTGAAATCACTCTAAACACCGTATTATCATTAGCTAAACGGTCAAGGCAGATATTCGAGGGTTCTGAAATAAAACAAAAAAGAGATATTCTCTCTTTTCTATTTCAGAACTCCGAGCTAGATGGCGAAAACATCGATATTCATTTGCGAAATCCGTTTAATTTACTGCTACAGTACATAGGTACTCCAGCCTGGTTCCGAGACGTGGATTCGAACCACGATTAAGGGATTCAGAGTCCCTCGTCCTGCCATTAGACGATCTCGGAGTGGTTGTTGTGAGATCGTAGAGTGGCAGGAGGTAGTCATGCCATCCCCCTTCGCTCATGGCGAGCTTCGAGGGACTTCGTTCTTGGAGGACTCGTTAGACGATCTCGGAGTGATTATTACGGTAAGATGTTATCAATTAAAAGTCATTTAGTCAATAATTGATTTCGTTTGCTATTTATCGACAGAAAATCAATTTGTGTGGTAATAATAATTTTAGGAGGTTTGTCATGCGTTCTTTTCTTTTGCTGGTTCTGTTCGCGGCAACTAGTCATGGTGTTTCAGCCGACGATTTGCCGGTTGTAAAAAAGGAGTTTGTTCCGTTCTGCATAGTCGAGAGTTCCTACGCTGGTGTGGTCTCGGAACTTTCGTTGGTTATCGCGCCTAAACAAACGGCGTTTCCTGTTGGTTCTTTCACCTGTGGCTCTTATGCCATTGAATACAATGAGACCTATCTTTGTACTCAAACTGAGGGCGAAGATAGCGTTTTGTGTACTTACCTCTTGGGCGAGATTGCCGTCGCGGTTTTTGCCGGCGAGTGTGGAGAGACTCGTTCTTGGCAAGCTGCTTTGGTAGAACAAAACGACCGTCTTAATGTCTGCCGATTCAAAAGACGCCACCTGGATAAGAGTGCTAATCTTATTCCGTCGCAACTTTAGGGGTCGATAAAAATCTCACGAGTTCCTGTAGGATAAAGCAGGAATTTTTTTGTTTAAAAGACATTTTTTTGATACTCTAGAGCCAAACAAACTTATGAAAAACATCTTACCAGCCAAAGAATATAAAATTTTGAAGAAATTGAATTCGCCGGTTAAGATTCAGAATTTTTTGAATCAGTTGGCGATTAATTTTGAGCCTAATGGTGACACTGTTCTTTCGCCCATGTCCGTCCTCGAAAAAGGGGTTTGTCATTGCATGGAGGCGGCGGCTTTGGCCGCTCTAGCTCTTCGAGTTCATGGTTATCCGCCACTTGTCATGCGTCTCATTGCCAATGATTTTGATTATGATCATGTGGTGACGCTTTTTAAAAGGGACGGGAAGTGGGGGGCGATTTCTAAAACCAATCACGCCGTTCTGCGCTATCGTGAACCGGTTTATAATTCGGTTCGCGAACTGGCCATGAGTTATTTTCATGAATACTTCGACGACACCGGCCGAAAAACTCTGCGCAGTTTTTCGTCGCCGGTTAATCTTAAACGATTTGATAAACGAGGTTGGATGACCACCAAAGATGAGATCGATTACATTCCAGAATATTTATCGGCCGTGAAATGTTTCTCGATCCTTGATCGAAAACAAATTCGCAATTTGCGAAAGGCTGATCCTTTGGAGATTGAGGCAGGAAAAATAATTGAGTGGATTGGGTGAACCCCCTTCGCCCACCTTCGTTAGGCTACTTCCTCCTTCGTTCGTGACAAGCTACGGAAGGACAAGTCGGTGGACAGGCCGGGCTTCGAGGGGTTTTTGCCTTCTGGGAAGGCAAAAAAAAGTTCATCGGGCGGGCGACGAACTCGTGTTACGAGAAGACTAGCAGAATAGTGGCCAGAAGAATCAAGAAACCAAGCGCTGAAAAGGTCACTACGACCAGGTTGGAATCCTGAGTCGGGACGGAAAAAAACCGGTAATCAGGTACTCTGGGGCCACCGGAATAGTAGTCTAATTGCGGCGAGAAAAGAGCTGTTGTTGACCAGGTAGAGGTCTGAGTGGTGAGAACCATCCTACCAAATTCTGTAATATGGTAGATATTGGTTTCAAGTAAACCCTGACTTTCTTCCAGTGAGATCAGCACCTCTTTTCGGTAAGCGAGGTAGAAGCGCGGTGGTACGTCAGACTCGTTGACTTCCTGACCTTTCTCCATAGCTTCGCGGAGTTTTTGTCGAACTCCCTTGTTCCAGCCTTTCTGCCAAAATAAGGTTTGGCCACGTTGCCAGAAGGCGAAGTGGCCGAGATTTACACCTTTCTTAAGTTCCTTTTTGTCCTCTTCAGTCAGGTTTCTGATCAACTCAAGAAGTTCGGTCGCGGTGTCTTGATCGAATTGTTGAGAGAGCTTCAGGATAAGCGGATACAAACCTCGGCGATCCATCTTGCCTCCAAAAGAAAGAACAGGTTGACAGTCGATCTTACCTGTTTTTTGTTAATTGTCAAGACTAATTTTTAAAAAAGTTTTCCAAATCCTCAACGGTCGTTATTTTAGAAATAGCGTTGCGAAGTTTAGCAACGCCAGGTTGACCTTTGAAATACCAAATTAAATGTTTACGGAAACTCGAAAAACTTTTTGGGCCGTGAGTTTCTAAATGCAATTTGGCATGAAATAAAATTATATTTTTTCTCTCCTCATCAGAAACCGGAGTTGGTGTTCGTCCGGCTAGCCTGTCCTCGATATCGCGAAAAATCCAAGGATTGCCCAGCGCACCTCGACCGATAAGAATTCCAGCCACCCCAGTCTCGAGGGCTTGTTTGGCTGATTCGATTGAAGTGACATCACCATTACCAAAAACCGGAATCGAAACGAGTTCCTTGACCTGTTTAATCATCTGCCAATCAGCCTGACCCGAATAAGCCTGGGATTTTGTTCGGCCGTGGACCGAGATGAGATCGGCACCAGCTTTTTCGAGGATTGGGGCGAAGGTTAAACAATCAGTCGGGTCACTCCAACCAAGACGAATTTTTACTGAGACTGGAACTTCGACCGCAGCTTTGACCGCTCGGACAATTTCAGAAGCTTTTTCCGGTTCCTTCATTAAAGCCGCGCCATTAAAGTTACAGGTAATTTTTTTAGCCGGACAACCCATGTTAATATCAATACCTTCCGGATGATATTTTTCGACAATCATTTTGGCGGCTTGAGCCATAACTTCCGGATCACCACCGAAAATCTGTTGGATGAGCGGACGCTCGTCATCATGAATTGCCGCCATGCCCCAAGTTTTCTCGTTCCCACGCACGACCGCCTCGGCCGACACCATCTCACGAAAAACAATGGTTGATGGTGACAAATGTTTAACCACGCGACAAAAAGCCGAGTCAGTATGATCGGCCATGGGCGAGAGAGCGATAATGGGTTTTTTGGCGGTTGTCCAGGAGAAGTTCATAATTAATTTTTTTCTTCTGTCATCCTGAGCCAGAGAAGGATCTCGCCTCGTGATGCCAATATAATTATCTGAACCATGATTCACATGATTTTATGATTAACATGATGATTGGTTGTAGTTTTTGATAGTTGAAGTTTAAGATTTGTTTGGTCACGCTTCTTGTGACATAATGATAATGTTAAATGGTTAATTATTCAATGTTGGGTAATTTTTACGGTTATGAAAAAAAATAAAAAATTAGATCAAAAACAACCTTTAAATTCTCAGGATTATAAAACAATTAATAAGTTAACAGAGGAGTTTTGCTGTGAATTAGTCCAATCACAAAAAGAAATAAAGAATTTGCGGGTTGAATTTGAAAACAAAAAAAGTAAAAGTCTTGTTCAAAAGGCCCGTAAGCTAATTGATTCATTTTAATATGACTGACGTTCGAAAAATAAATGAAACGTTAGATAGTGATGAAACCAAGACTTATCCTGTCGAAAGCCGTTCTTTTGATGAACAGACAAAATTAGAAACAGCTATTGTGGGTGCCGAAGAGCAGTTCGAGACAGCTATTAATGATGTTGCTAATTTAGAACAAGAGGTTGAAAACGATGTCGAATTACCTGAAACAGATCGACGAGAATTGTTGTTTAAAATAAAAGGTATCAAATCGGGAATCCAGGCTCGTTGGCGAATTTTTTTAAAGCCAACGGCAAGAACTCCCTGTGATGTTCGCCGCCTCGGCGATCTCACAGGGATGAATTGCCGCACAGTCTGTTGATTAACTCCCGTAGGTTCGGTGCTGTATAATGGATGGGTATGACAAAAACAGA
>JAZDHJ010000011.1:0-32048 GCA_043805995.1 Candidatus Uhrbacteria bacterium | reverse complement strand
CGATACTTCCTATATCTAGCATCCATCGTTTAGGGCGTGGACTACTGGGGTATCTAATCCCATTCGCTACCCACGCTTTCGTCCATGAGTGTCAGAACTGTTCTAGCACACTGCCTTCGCCTTTGGTGTTCTTGCCGATATTAACGCATTTTACCGCTACACCGGCAATTCCATGTACCTCTCCCGGCCTCGAGTTTAGGAGTTTCACACGCAGTTCCCGGGTTGAGCCCGAGAATTTGACACATGACTTTCTAAACAACCTGCGGACGCTTTACGCCCAATAAATCCGGATAACGTTCGTGGTCTCTGTATTACCGCTGCTGCTGGCACAGAGTTAGCAACCACTTATTCTTTAGGTACCGTCATTTGTTCGTCCCTAAAAAAAGCCGTTTACGACCCAAAGGCCTTCATCCGGCACGCGGCGTCGCTCCTTCACACTTTCGTGCATTGAGGAATATTCTCGACTGCAGCCACCCGTAGGTGTCTGGGCAGTGTCTCAGTCCCAGTGAGGGGGGTCGCGCTCTCACGCCCCCTACTCGTCATAGCCTTGGTGAGCCATTACCCCACCAACAAGCTGATAAGGCCTAGATCCCTCTCGAGGCGCCGAAGCTTTACAAGGAAAGTCTTGAGACAATCCTTGGCCATCGTGTATTAGCTTTAGTTTCCCAAAGTTTTTCACGACCTCGAGGTAGGTTATCAAGGTGTTACGCACCCGTTTGCCGCTAATCTTCATTGATGTAATCACCGAAGATCCGCTCGACTTGCATGCCTTAAACACGCCGCCAACGTTCATCCTGAGCCAGGATCAAACTCTCAGAAGAAATCCCCCTCCGTTCTTGCGAACTTCGGAGGGACTCTGTGAAAGTGACTTGAGCTCCTCTATATTGTTTGGAGTTTGTATTTAGTCAAATTGATAGACGTTACAATCGTATAACTGACAATTTGGTTTTGCTTAAAGTATTTGCTTGAACAAATTACTTTATAACTTTTGTTGCAATAGTTGTCTTAAATTGTGAAAGATCAGAAGTTCACTTAGTTTTTAAAACCCATTCTCCGGAGACCGAATGAATGAGTTTTTGTTTGAATTTGAACTTGTAGTGAACGAGCGTTATTTTACTTGGGACTTTGAAGGCTGTCAAGAGCGTTATTCTCTATTGTGTCCCCAGGGAAGGTAAAGGCCTTAAATTAGGCTTTTTAGCCTGGGGGGACACGGGCTCAATAGTAGAGAATAACGCTCTTGATTATTTATGAGAGATTTGGTGTGGAGAGACTGTGGATGAAGAAAAAAGTCGTTTTTGGCTTATTTTTTTTGTATTTTTTAATGAACTTGATTTATTTTTTTATCAGAGTACTTTTGTTACTGAACCCGAACAAAAACCTCGCAAAAAGAGGATTGGAGGAAGAATGTTGCTAATTTCTACGGTTTCTGAGAGTAATGGTGGAACTGACCTGGCACACAGTCTTCAAAGTCTGCTTGGGACGGGGGGACAGGTGATATCGGTTTGTACCGAAAGAGATTTCCTTGAAGAAATCGGTCGATTGACCGAAACGGTCAAGCCAGACGAACTGGTTGTCTTCGTTTTCTTGGGTTCGATTTTTTGGGACGTCCCGAGGCGAAATCCCCTGCCTTGTCCAGAAGAGATTTCGCTTGGTGGTTCAAGACGAAGCATACCGCGTTGTGTTCAGCGTTTACGAACAAATAGAAATCCAGCTCTGGTCAGAGGGAGAATATTTGTTTACACCTACACAAAGGAACCTTGGGTCGAAGATGTAAAGAAAACCGGGTGTGTTCTCTTGGAAGATTCTTCTCCCATTACGTTATTCAGTGCTCTTAGAGCGGCTGGAATTCGGTAGTACCCAGACGATCGATCTTTTCCGGACTGACTTGTTCGGATTTTTTTTAGCCAATTCTAGCAATTTTTCCGACTTACACACATTGACGTCAGATTTTTTTTGTGTTATTATAATAAGTAGTTAGCCGAGGCTTGTTGTTCCGTGGAATTTTTGCGGACAGGTCGAACAGGTCAAAACTAGCAGTAAAAAAGATATGTAATGTAAAAGCAGCTATGGCAGACATGGAATTAGACCAAAAGTTTGTCGAAGATGTGGTTAAACAAATCGTTAACCACCCAGATGACGTTCGAACCGAACGCATCGTCGACGAACGTGGCGTCCTTATTACCCTCTTCATCAATCCAGAGGATATGGGCTACGTCATCGGTCGCCAGGGTCAAACCGCTCGCGCTATTCGTATTCTTCTAAAGATCGTTGGGGCCAAACGCAACGCGCGTGTCAACCTTAAGATCTATGAACCAGAAGGTTCCCGTCGTTTCAGTAACGCTGAAACCAACCCGGTAGAAGAAAGCGCCGCCGTTGACGATCTTGGTATTTAATCCGAAGTTCAAAAATAAAATCCATCGTTTTTTTACGGTGGATTTTATTTTTTTTGGTGGATCGGTCCTCACCCCTGGCACCCCTCTCCTAGTAGGAGAGGGGTTTTGGGTTGGTTGGTTGATTGTCTGAACTGGGATTTTTGGGATTAAAGGATTATTGGGATTTTGGATCGGAATTTTTATTTATCGTAAACTTCGTGGTTGCCGATGGCCAGAAGACAGGCTTCTTTTGGCTTGGTTTTTAGATAGCAGAAGACGATTCTGGTTGAAAAGTTGACCGAGAAGCTTTGGCGGCCGTTGAGGCGACCTTTTAGTTTGTGAACTTTAAGGGTTTGGTGGTTTTTTAAGTCACCAAATATTTCGATTTTTTCCAAAGCCTCTTCTTGCAATTTTTCCGGCAGGGATTTTAGTTGCCGAATAAAAGCCGGTGTGAAAGATACCTCCATATGGAATTAAGGCAACTGTTTCATGATCTTTTTAAGGTTGCCACGCAAAATTTTGCCTGCCTTAATTTCTTGTTCGGAACGTAAAACTGTGGCTACGGCTTGCTCTTCGGCATAATTGGTTAGAGCCTGCCTGACAACCTCGGCCTTATTGGCAGCGATGCCGCGACGAACCATGGAATCGATGAAAGTTTCTAAATTGTTGGTAAGAGGGACAGAAAGAGTGGACATATATGACATTTAAGTATGATAGTATCATATCAGGTTTTTATTTTTTGTCAAGGTGTTTTGGTTGTCTGAACTGGCTGTGCCCTCCACGGCTCGTCGCGAGCGACGGAGGGGATTTTTCCGCCGCGGAACCCCGCCAAAGTCCGACGACGGCGGTGGTTGGGATTTATGGGATTGTGGGGATTTCGGATTGGAATTGACGTGGTTTTGGTTGACAGAAATATCTTTTTGTGCTATTATAAGCTGTAAAAATCGTGGTTTTCTTTCAGGTTTTATTGGGGAAATTTGAAAGAAGGCTGGGATAATACCGGTCTGGGACAGCGACTATTTGTCGACACACGGTGTGTTGGCGGATAGAAGCTACTACAAACAAGGAGTTGTCATGGCGACAATCGTCGAAGGTAGGTTCGAGACGATCGGAATGGGAGATTATTTCATCCCAATCCTTGACGCCAACCTGCCGGAAAAGTACAAGGCAACCGGCGTCAAGTACCGTCGACTGGCCACCAAGCACGGTGTGTCAGCCACGCACCCGGTCTGCTACCGCGTTCGTGTCGGCTTCACCTTGATGTCGCACGCTCCGCAGGTCGGACCGTGCTACAAGAAGTTCCAGTACTTACAGGATTGGAATTTTCCAGACGAAGCCACCGAGGACGGCTATGTTTTCTGGGGTCTGTTCCCGAACAACCTTTTCAACTAAAAATTATCCAAAAATAAAAACAAACCCTATTTAAGGATTCCTGTGTCAGGATCTTTTTTTGTTTTTGGTTGATTTTTAATCTTCCTTTGGTGTTCCCGAATACAATTTGCCCTTGGAAAAGTTTTATGTTTGAAATTGGATTGAGTTGTTGGGCAGAATTTTGATAGCTTTCTTTAGGTTGTGACAAATAGCTTCGGCCAAACACTGAAACAATACTTTTGTTTGTCCTCGGTATCTGGCTCGATGATTAAGCTTGGAAAAGTTGCCTTCGAAGGGCATTCTGGTTTTTGAGCGCCAATTATCCAGATCACGATTTTTATTTTTATTGTTTCTTTTCATAACCGTGGCCGGAAAACAGTTGTTGGCCTTGAGCCAGAAATAGGCTTTTTTACAATCAAAAAGTTTATCCATAAACACCAGGCCTTGTCTTGGACAAATGTTTTTAACTGTTTCAAAATCAAGAATGTTGGCTGGAGTGACGGCTAGTTTGTTAATCAAACCGAATCTCATATCCACAGCATGGTGACGCTTGTATCCGTACCAAATGCTAGTTTTTGACTTAACGCCCCAGCGAGCGTCTTTATCAGCGGCGTATTTTTTAACGTTGGTGTTATTAAGTTTTTCTTCACCGTTTCTGATAGCTTCATCTCTTTCTTCCCAAAGAGCCGTCTTTGTGACAATGGCCGAAGCGTCGATGAAGGTGAAGACATCTCCAAAGAGACCAGCTTTTCTTAATTGCTCGTTTATTTTGTTAAATAAGTCAGCAAGTTTTTGAGCACCGATTCTTGAACGGAGTTTGGTGAAATACGAATAGACCGGAGTTTCTTCAGTTAAACCAAAATCACAAAAGAATCTAACGGCCACATTTTCTCTCAAACATTTTTCCATTTCTCGATCAGAATAATCTTCCCAGAATTGAACAAGCAACGCTCGAAATCCTTTTTCAACATCCAGGCCGGTTGTTCCAACATCGCTATACAAAGAACGAAGCGGACGAACTAGATCAGAGAAATCCAAGAGATTATTTAATCGACGAAAAGGATGATTGGCAGGAACCATCAAACTAAAAACTTCCGCCTCGGTTTTCATAACCATAGCGGAAGTTTTTTCACTATATTTTTGCATAAATAAGCAGAGATTATTATTACTTTCTGCTTATATTTTATCACTTTTTATCATTCTTGGCTTGGGGAAAAGTGGATTGTTTTTTGGTTATTCGGGAACAGACCCTTCTGGGTTCCCTGTGTCCTGAAGGGCAGTACCTCGATGGATGTGCCTCACCAAAGGCAGTTCCTTGCGGAGACCAGAACCAGGCTCGACCTGCCAGCTCATCACATGAGTGGTTTCGGTAAGGTTGCGCTTGTGGCTGGGCTTATACTGGCCCACTTCAAGATTACCGGCGAGCGAATTTCGCTTGTGATGCGGACTGACGCCTGCGACTCCGTCGGCGACCGCCTCTGTCTGTTCTGGCTCGGAGGTGAGCTCATCGGCCGCTGGAGCTATGATGTCAAGTCCTACGGCAATGTCGGCGTTCCTGCTCTGGGGGTGGAACTCGGAAGCTAGGCCGCTTGGCTCTTCCGAATCCGACTCTCGGATTCTTAGTCACTCGATCCTCGGACAAATGTTCGGGGATTGTTTTTTTCTGGTATAATTATTTTTGGCTGCGTCGTTGTTGCTTGCGTTTATGGATGCAAGCCGGCAGTACAGGGTATTATGCGATCGGAATAATGTTGTGAATTTTTATGGCGTTAGCGTATCGCATAATATATAAAATTTCTTTCTTCACCCCGTATCAAACATTCACGCGTTTGTGACGCGAAATAATATACAGTCCGGAGAGCATTCAAAGGACAGTGTCAAAGAAGGTGTTTGATATTTTGCGACTCCGACGGCAACCGCCTCTGTCTGAACTGGAACGAAGGTGAGCTCAACTGCAACAACTGGAACTATGATGACAAGTCCTACGACAATGTCGGCGTTCCTGCTCTGATGATGAGGAAAGTATAAACAAAAAAGCGTTTCAATTTTTTGAAACGCTTTTTTATGTTATTGTTGTGATGGTTTTGAAATATTTTGCAGCCAACCGCCGAGCCGGCGTCCGATAGTGTTTAATTTTTCCGAAATTTGAGCATACTTTTTTGCGTCCAAACTTTTTGTTTCCCAAAGCAAAGTCATAAAAAATTTCAATTGATCCAGTTTGCGGCTTAAAGTTTCAAGAAAGATCTTTTTTTCATCGTGTTTTGTAAATTTTGCCGTAAACGCCAATTCCAAAATATCGGTAAAAAAATTATCAATTTTTGTGCCAAGCGTGTAACGAGATAGACGGGGAAGATGAATCAAAAAACTATGCCACAACAAATAACAATCTTTGATGTCTATAATAATGGACAATTCGGAGGTGTTAGTCCCTCGACTCAGCTCGGAACCCCTTGGGTTTTTGGAGGCCTCAAATCTTCGGGGGGGGGGGGTGCTAAAAGAGGCGTTCAACAGTTGGTTCATAATTACGATGAAATTATTTCGTTAGAAAATTTATGTTTGGCTTGGGAGGAATTTTTAGTCGGCAAGAAACAAAAAAACGATGTGCAAAATTTTGAGCTTGCTTTAATGGATAATATTCTATCCCTTCACGCCGATTTGGCAAGCGGACAATATCAACACGGCGGTTATGAAAGTTTTTTTATCAACGATCCCAAGCGACGGCATATTCATAAAGCCAGCGTTCGCGATCGATTACTTCACCATGCTGTTTACCGATTATTGTATCCATTTTTTGATCGAACTTTTATAGCCGATTCTTATTCTTGTCGCGAAGAAAAAGGAACTCACAAAGCAATCAATCGGTTTCGTTCGTTTGCGAATAAGGTCGGTAAAAATAATACTCGCACTTGTTGGGTTTTGAAAGGCGATATTAGAAAATTTTTTGCGAGTATTGATCATAGTGTTTTAAAAAAGATCTTGGCCGAGTATATTTCAGATAAAAAGATTTTGTTTTTATTATCAAACATAATCGATAGTTATGAAACAGAACTAGGATCGTCCGTCGGTTTACCGTTAGGAAATTTAACCAGCCAGCTGTTTTCCAATATTTATCTCAATCGTTTTGATCAATTTGTTAAACATCAATTGAAGGAAGGGTACTTTATTCGTTATGCCGACGATTTTGTTATTCTCTCGGATAATAAAGAAAAATTAATCAATCTTTTGCCATTACTTGAGAATTTTTTGGGTGGTGAATTAAAATTACATCTTCATCCGGATAAAATTTTTTTAAAAACGATTAGTTCAGGTGTGGATTTTTTGGGCTGGACATTGTTTTCGGATTATCGAACAATTCGTGCGGTGACAAAACAACGAATGTTTCGGCGAATTCAAGACAATTCTTCACCCGCGTCTCTTCAGTCATATCTTGGTTTGTTGAGCCACGGAAATACTTATAAAATACGGCAAAAACTTTTGAATGATTATTGGTTGTGGGGTGACGAGATGATTGACTCAAATTATACAAACTAGTGTATTTTGTATATATTAGTAAAAAGATAGATACAAACTGCATTTATTGAGTTTAATTTGACCTTGATAAGATAAAATATGCCTAAACAAAAACTCCGTCGATTCGATGTCCTGACAATTTTTCCGGAAATTATTACGCCTTATGCCGAGGCCTCGATTTTGGGGCGGGCGCAAAAAGGTGGGTTCATCGAAATTCGGGCGCATAATTTGCGGGATTTTGCGACGGATAAGCATCGTCGGGTGGATGATACGCCTTATGGGGGTGGGGCGGGGATGGTGATGCAGGTCGGGGTTTTTGATTTGGCTTTGGAGGAATTAAAGGGAGGGAAAGAGAAGGAAAGGGAGGGAAAGGTTCGGGTGGTTTTGACTTCGGCGTCGGGTAAGACTTTTACTCAGAAGGATGCGGTGCGGTTGGCTAAATATGATCAGGTAATTTTTCTTTGCGGGCGGTATGAGGGGGTGGATGCTCGGGTTGAGGAAAATTTGGTTGATGAATCGTTTTCGATTGGGGATTATGTTTTGACTGGCGGCGAATTACCAGCCTTGGTTATGATTGATGCGATTGCTCGGAATGTGCCTGGGGTTTTGGGTTCAGGTGAATCTTTGACCGAGGAATCGCATACCGAGGTTGGGGTTTTGGAATATCCGCAGTATACAAAACCTGAAGTTTATAAAAAATGGGCAGTGCCCGAGGTTCTTTTGTCCGGTGATCATAAAAAGATTGCTGAGTGGCGGAAGCAGAATCAGAAAAAAGTGAAATAAAAAAAGATCCTCTGGAGCGCAGGGATCTGTGGCGTAAGGCGTTGGTTAGTTGCTGGAGAAGTTCTGGAATGGTTTATTTTCGCGGAGGGCAACTCTTAAACGCTCCAACCAATTATCTGGCATGACTGGAATGCCGTGTGCAGTTCGAATTCCAACCGGTGGTATGAACTTGAATACGATGTAGTCGGGTTCGGATCGTGAAAGAGCTCCTATTTTCACTAAATTTGCGATGATCTTTTCAGCCAAGTTTTCGGTGAACAGGAACCTGGTAAGTGCCAAGGCTATCCAGAGTGGAAGCCGGCCATCTGCAAAACCAAGTTGTTCACTGGCCGTTTTACATTCAGTCAAAAGTTTTTCGTGGAGACTGGAAATCGCGATCTTTGCTGACATCGAGCACCTCTTGGGTGAAGGTTGTTGCTGGTAGCGGCTATCTTATTTTAAAAAATTGAAAAGTCAAGGATGCAGGATAAAAAAAGACTCCTATGAAGGAGTAGGAGATCGATAGTGAGTTGAGGACTTAGAGAGATCAAGGGTGAGTAGCCTTGAAGTTAGCAACAAGAAGTTTCGGTTCTGTTGCTGGGAGATCGGTGGGTTCTTCCCCGATTCGGCTCCAAGTGGGCGCAGAGGGAGACGTTTTATAGGTGTTGTGTTTTTCGTCGTATATCAACCATCCTTGTCTTCTTAAAAAGATAAGGGCTATTGAGATATTTTTTATGCCCAAGAAACGCCCGCCGACAATAACCACTAAAGCGCTCGGAATTCCATCTGAGAATCCGACCATGCTTTCAATCATGCGGAGTCGGTTGAGTAAGGCTGTGTGAATTTTTGTTGCCTTCGGTTTCATTTTTTTAACCTCTCTAAAGTGTAAGGTGAAAGAAAGAACTGCGGCCATCTTGCCATAAAAACGATTAATGTCAAACAAAAACCCGTCCTTGGCAGGACGGATTTTTTAATTTGGTTTTTAAGCGGCTGGAGCTTCGGCTTTTGGCGTTTCTTTTTTCTTTTTTTCTTCAGCCTCTTTGGCAATTTTTACATTTCGTTTTTTGGAAATGTTGGTAACCGACTGTTTCTTGCCTTCGACGATTTTCAGGTCGACCAGGATGTTGTGAACCGTAGAAGTTGGTTGGGCACCTTTGCTAATCCAATACTTGATTCTTTCGATATTGAAAGTGTTTTCTTTGGTGCGTGGATTTCGGTTGCCCAAAATTTCCACGGCTTTGCCCCAAGGGTCTTTGTGTTTGTCGACCACAATCAATCGAAGTTCCGGACGATTGAGTTTGCCGATTTTGGTGAAACGCATGCTTAACATAGTTTAGGGTGATGAAGTGGTTTAGTGATTGAGTGTTGGAGTGTCGGTTTGGAGTGATGGAGTCTTGGAGTCGTGGAGTGAAGGAAGCTTTTATTCTAAGAAATATTCTTCCATAACTCCACGACTCCATGACTTTACATACTCCACGACTTTATGGCTAAAGTATTTTAATGTTGGAAGTGACGGAGTGGTTTGGTGATGGTTAGAAATTTCCATTACCTTAGCGATTCCAGCACTTTTTTAGAGCCTAACGGTGTTGAAAGTGTAGGTTATTTTGCGGAATTGGTCAAGGTGGTGGGTGTCTTGAATCGAGGGGATAGGGGAAAGGCCTCGCCCGTGGCCAGGCTCTGCCCATAGGGCAACGCCCGAGGGCTATGGCCGAGGGGGAGAGGGAAGGAGACTCATTTCTTAAGATTTTTGAAAAAAGTCATTTGTTTTTCTGCAGCTTTTGGGTCATTTAGTAAGAAAATCGTTGGTTTTGTGGTCCAGATGATTTGGACTGTAAAATCTCCGAAGACTAGGGTGGTTATTGGATTTTCGGCGGCGGTGGTCAGTTGGGTGGCTTCGGTCATTGGGAGAGCACCCAGGTGTTCGGCTTTTTTGGGGTCTTGAAGGATGAGGTGAAGACGGATTTGGTTTTCGACTCGTTGTTTATGAAATTTTTGGTCGAACATTTTTAAAGATTGGTTGGCGCCGATTAAATAAATATCTTTTTTCTCCGTCAGAATTTTTTGGCGAATTTCTTCCAGTCCTGCCTCACTAAAAAAAGTCCAAGAATTTTGGTTCCAAAGTTCGTCAAAATAAGATTTGAAACCGGCGTAGATGCCAGGTTTTGTAAATTGTAAAACGACCGGTTCTTTTTCGTCAGAAAGAAGAATTGTGGTTTTGCCGTTGTAGAGATTAACTTGCATTGGACTCGGTAAACGAGTTTGTAGAGCTTTGATGTGGCTGATGTTTAAATCTTTATCGCCTTTTCGAAAAAAACGATTTTCGATTTCTTTGGCGACATTTTTGTAACTCAACATGTTGACGATGACTCCTTTTTTAATGCGATAAGCATGATAGTCATCAAAAAATTTTTCGAGTTCGCTGGTTTTTAAAAGTCCGATATGGGCACCAAGAACATCGTAAGATCCACCAGCTCCGAGTTCGTCGACCATGTCATAAAAAAAACGATGCAGAGCATTTTGCCCCCGGGAAATTCTTACCTCTTGATTCCAGAGTAAATTAAAATAATCAATGTAGGCCTCGGCCAAATGTTTGTTTTGGACTTCGATAACCGAAGCCGGATCCTCAAAAATCGTGAAGCCGACTGAATGTTTGGTAATTATCGATTGAGCCGAGGGGATTAATTCTTCGGAAAGAAAATTTATTTCAACCCGCGGATATGATTGAAGGAAACGCAAAGTTTCCTCGCTCATTTTTTGATTTTGATACATGAGAATTTTTACACCCCCACCATTATCAGAAATTTTTTGAAAATAATTACGCACAGCACGCGCACCCATGGCCTGTTCAAATTTTTTGCCACCGGACGCCATGACATAAATCCATTCACCGACTTTGATATTTTCGGCGTTATGAAAAGAGAAAGCACGAATACCTTCGTCGCCTTCGTAGATGGTGATATTTTGTTCGGTAACTTTTCCGCGTTCTTTGAGTGAGTCGATAAGATTTTCGGCGGCCAAATTTTGTTCGCGCAAATTATCCAAAAAATGTGTTGGATCAGTAGCTTGAAAAAGAAAAATTTTGCCTTGGGTGGTTTTTGTCGCCAGGCGTTGCTTTACTAATTCTTCGAGCGCTTGGTAGACGAGGTGGCGATGCAGTCCGGTCTTGGTAATAATCTCGCCAGCCTTGGATTTACCCAAATCAAACAGGGCAAGGTAGGCCTTGGCTTGATTTTTGTTCAGCCCGAGTTTTTCGAGATCTTTGGAAAGCATAGTTTGTCAGGATTTTGATGACACGGTTATGCTAGGCTAATTTGGGAGTTTTTGCAAGTTTGGTGGTTTTATTTATTTGATTATATGACAATTTAAGCCCGAAAACATTGATTAATGTCTTGATTTGTTTATTCTTTAATGATAATTGATTAATAAACAAAATTAAATACAAAATTATGCAACCGACGCTTAAAGAGGAAAATTTAAAATTAATGAACGACAAACAAAAAGAAATAGTACTAACTCAGTGGCAGAAACATCAACACAAAAATTTTGAAGTTGATTATGATGTAAGTGGAGAAGGGGATGTGTTAAAGGGTTTTATTGTTAGAAATAATGTTTGGAATCCGTTTTTGGCTTCTGGACGATATCATGCCCATTATTTGTTCTACCATAATGATTTGTTCTTTAATAAAACCGCGATTGAAATCGGTTCCGGTAGCGGTTTGATGGGAATTGTAATGGCCAAATATGGAGCTAAGAAGGTAATTATGTCCGATATATCCTTATTATCTGTTGAGAATACCAAAGAGAATGTTAAAAAATTCGGATTTCAAAATATTTGCTCAGTAGTTCAAGGGGATTTATTTGAGAATATACAAGAAAAGGCTGATATGATTACATGGATGATTCCTTTTTTTGCGGGTAATCCACCAAAAGGCGACGCGATTTCCGCGAGTATGATTATGCTTCCAGAATTATTTGAGAGGTTTCTTGAAGAAGCTCCGAAGCACTTAAATAAAGGCGGTACAATTATTATTCCGTCATTTAGTCTTGGCGGAGACCTAACTGATCCATCTCTAATAGCAAAAAGGTTCGATTATATAGTCAATACCACTTGGTTGCATAAATCAATAAATGGTATTCAGCAAGGTATGATTTATATGCATGAGTTGAGATTAAAAAAATAAATTTATCCAATGTTTTTTAGAGCCAAAACAATACTGAAGGTGTGGATGATGTAATCCAGAAAGTCAAGAGCCAGGTCTTGACCGAACAATAAGAAAAGCATAACGTTATTTTCTCAAATGGCAACATCTGCCGTTGAGTGTGCCAGGAGGCAATACAGTCATGGTTCATCTCGCTTTCCTCTTCCTTCTCGCTCTTTTCGCTACCAATGCCCAGGCCGACGAGGCCAAGGCTCCGGGTGGCCTACCTGTTCTTATCTCGGCCGGGATCGGATACTCGGTCTTGCCAGACGGTATCCTCGGCGGACCGAGTCTGAGCCATGGTGTTCGGACAGTCATCACCTGGGGCGACAGCGGTTGGACCTCGATCCAAGATGTCGGTTTCACCACCGGAACCTTGGCTTTCCAACCCTGTCCGCGCTACATCGGCGATCTGTCCCATCAGATCACCTCGGGCGGGCTTCGACTCGGAATGTCCTACGGACTCCGATTCGCTCCGGCTTTCGAAGGGATCGATTCCAGCTTCTCTGTCAGCACTGGTCCGGTTCTGATCAAGCCGATCAAAGGGGTCGGTGGGGTGGCTGTTGTGCTACCGCTCAACTACAACCTGGCGACGGACACCTTTTCGACCGGTGTCTCGTTCGTCCTAGTGATCAAGATGGACGCCGACTGAACACCTTCCACCTCATTTGCCCACAAGATTCGTGAGTTCGACTCATGGGTCTCGTGGGTTTTTTATTACCCCCACCCCAACCCTCCCCCAGGGTGGGAGGGGGTTGGATTTGGGGCATTTTCATTTTCGTTCATTTACGCTAAAATACCTTCACTATGTGGCGTGAATGGACATTTCATCAACCAGCCGAATCGGAGTTTTTTGATGTGGCTATGAATCGGATTGTGATAGATGGGGATTTGGTTAAAAAGGCTGATGAAGTTTTGGTTGATTTTCGGGGCAAGGCGGCCGAGGTGGTTTTATCTTGTCCACAATCAGCCGACTCGCAGGCTGAGGGAGCGGAGGTTCGTGATCATCTTCGTTTAATGTTGCAAACGGTTTTTGCTGTCCTTGATGAGAAACTCCATGTTGGTGATATTGAAGAACTTCGACGTCTCAAGGGTTTCAAAGGCGAGCTTGACGAGATCGAGGAAATTATAAAAGAAAAAGTGGCCTCGCTTGAGGTTTTTATTTTAGCTCATGATTTAGGCAAACCGGAAGTTGTGATTTTTAATGCGAGAGATGATTCGTCAAAGCATCATGATTCTTTGTCCGTGGCTTGGCAACATGGCGATCGCGCCGATTCGATAAAAAAATATCAAAAAATTTTTCGGGATTTTGCTAAAAAAAATTCTGATTTATCAGCTCAGGAAATTCACCATCAGTTTTTTATCGAAAACCAGATCTCCATTAATTATCACAGTTACGCCAAACAAATCGCTCACCCCGATCGCCGGGAAATTTTAAATAAGCTGGCCGCCGAACATCGTTTGACACCAGAAGATGCCGAGGATATTTTTCACGCCATTCTTTTGCATGAACATGCATTGGATAGTTTTGGTCGCGAGGCCAATGTTGCGATTTATAATTATCTGATGGATTATTGCACCAAGCACGGCCGCGATGCTGATGATTTTTTGGATTTATTTTTAGCTATCATGTTCATCGAATCCTGTGCCTCACCACGTTTCGGGGTTAAAGGAATTTATTTTGATTTGTCGGCGGTAATTAATTTTTTGACAGCCGAGCGGGAGTTTGCGCCTTGGAAAAACGAAGAAAGATTAAAACGCCGCAAGGATAAAAAATTAAAAATTGAGCGAGTGCATCTGCGCGCGGCCGGTCTCGATGGCGATTCGCTCATGAAATTATTGGGCATGAAACCAAGCCCGGCTTTTGGTGGTCTCTTGGCCCAGATTCACGCTTTTGCGAGGGGTGAAGGTTTTTTGCCGGCGTTGCCAGTGAAAATTTCTGAAGAAATTTGTAGGCGGGTGGATCGGTTACCCCCACCCCAGGCCCCCTCCCCCGGGGCTGGGAGGGGATCGGAGGATCGGGTTGGGTTGGTATGATAGAGCCTTTTTTTATGAATCCGTCTTTGCTCAAGGGACGAAGACGTTTGCTTAGGAAAAATCCGACTAAAGCTGAGGAATTTTTGTGGGAACATTTGAAGAATAATTCTTTAGGAGTAAAATTTTCTCGGCAGGTTGGAATTGGTAGGTTTATTGTTGACTTGTGTTGCCGAAGCCAGAAGCTGATTATTGAAGTAGATGGAGAGATTCATGAAAACAAAGAGGCCGTCGGTTATGATGAGGCTAGAGAAGAAATTTTGAAAAGTGTGGGTTATAAAATTTTGAGATTTAAAAACAGGGAAGTTTTTGAAGAGACAGAGAAAGTTTTAGAAAAAATTAAAAACCACTTAATTCTCCTCCCAACCTTGGGGGAGGGGCGAGGGGTGGGGGAACTATGATCACATCGTTACACGGAAAAATTGAATATCATGGCATTGGTTTTATTATTCTCGAAGTCGCCGGGGTTGGTTACAAAGTAAACATTCCCGAAGATCGAGCTCACGAGCTCTCTGGCGAAATAAAAATCTTTACTCATGAGGTGCAGCGTGAGGATCAGCACGAGCTTTTTGGTTTTTTGAGTATGGAATCGCTTTTGCTTTTTTGGCAGTTGATCAATGTTTCTGGTGTCGGACCAAAAGTCGGGCAGAAAATTGTTTTTTCCGATACCGTCGTTCGCATCAAGGAAAAAATAATGAAAGGCGATTTGAATTTTCTCACTGATATTCCCGGCGTTGGCAAAAAGACGGCTCAAAAAATCATTCTTGAACTTAAAGGAGCTTTGGTGGAAGATGATGGAACTTCTTTTGGTTTGGATAATGATGCAGTTGAGGGATTAGTTGGACTTGGTTATCAGCGCCGGCAAGTGGAGCAGGTTTTGAATGGCTTAGAAGCAAACGGGACAGAAGATTTGATTAGGAAAGCGCTTAAAATTTTGGCGAGGTAGGTATTCTAGTTACGAATTACGAAAAGTGCCGAATATACGAATTTGGCTATTGGTAATTTGTATTATTATCTTAATAAAAATATTCGTATGTTCGTTACTTTTCGTAATTCGTAACCATATGGAAAAAAAAGAAGCTCTTGATAAACAAAAATGGAACGATTTCATTAAAAAACACGGACCGCGGTCTGGGGCTTTTTTGTATGCTTGGGAATGGAGTGAAATGGCTCGTGGTCAGTGTTATGAGTTTTTGGAAAATGGTGAGTTGGTTGGGGTGGCGAGCGTCGGTTATATTTTGTTGCCTTTTGGTCAATCTTATATTTCTTGCATTGCCGGCCCTCTGGCAGTTAAAAATGAAACAATTATTGATATTTTAAAAATGTTAGTTAGTGAAAATACTTTGTTTGCTCGTTTTGAACCGGACGAAAATATAGTGTCTTCTAAAATTAAAAAAACCTTAACTATCACTCCGCCAACCACCCTCATAACTTCGCTCGAACCAAGTGTTCAAGAATTGCTTGGAAAAATGCACCAGAAAACTCGTTACAATATTAACTTAGCTCAACGAAAAGATGTCGAAATAAGATTTTTGACCGCCGAGAACCTCGATGAAGTTTGGTCTTTGTTTGAAGAAACCGCCAAGCGTGACGGCTTCAGAATTCATTCAAAAAAACATTATCAGGATTTATTAAAAATAAAAGGTGGTAATTTGCGAGTTTTTTTAGTGGCGGCTTATTTTGAAAATAAACCGTTAGCTGCTAATATAATGGTTGATTTTAACGAAACCAGAACTTATTTGCACGGCGCTTCGTCGAGCGAAAACCGAAATTTAATGGCGCCATATTTTCTTCATTGGAAATTAATGAAAGACGCCAAAGAAAAAGGTTTGAAATTTTACGACTGGTGGGGTATTGCGAAAACCGATGACCCGAAAGATCCTTGGTCTGGTATCACTCGTTTTAAAAAAGGTTTTGGTGGTGAGGTGGTTAGTTGTCCGGGGACTTTTGATTATGTTTTAAAACCATTTAAATATTTTATTTATAACGCGCTAAGAAAAATTGCGCGAAAGGTTCGATAAAAAATATGCTTCAAACCATCATTGTAATTTTTGGCCTCATTCTTTTTGAGGTCATCAGTTCCGTCGATAACGCCATCGTTAACGCCAACGTCCTTAAAACCGTACCAGAAAAATTTCGGAAATTTTTTCTTCTTTGGGGTTTACTTTTGGCAGTTTTTGTCATGCGCGGTCTTTTGCCTTTTGCGATTGTTTGGATCGCTAATGCTGGTTTGCCAATCGATGAGGTTTTCAAATTGGTTTTTTCCGATCCGGCCCTCATGGAAAAAGCCCTCGAGCATTCCAAACCATTGCTCCTACTTGGTGGCGGTGTTTATTTGTTTTTTGTTTTTTTGGCCTGGCTTTTTCTGGAAGAAAAAAAGTACGCTTTTCTAGTTGAAGGTTTTATCCATCGCCAAGGTATTTGGTTTTACGCACTTTCATCGTTGTTTATCACCGCAGTGATTTATTTTTCCATAACTCGAAATCCGATTCTGGCGTTGGCGGCCTCAATCGGTGCCACCGCCTTTTTTATGACCGATGGTTTTCGTCGGAATGCCGAGGAGGCTGAAAAGAAATTGGAGAAAAAAGGCAACATGAGTGCTTGGAGTAAGCTTTTGTATCTTGAGGTTCTCGACGCGTCTTTTTCCATCGACGGCGTCATCGGTGCTTTTGCTTTCACTATGTCGGTGCCGCTCATTTTGATCGGTAACGGTATCGGCGCCCTTGTCGTTCGTGAAGTGACGGTTAAGGGAATGAATGTTATTTCAAAATTTGCTTATCTGAAAAACGGCGCCATGTATTCCATTGGTATGCTCGGGGCCATTATGGTTCTGGAGAGTTTTGGTCAGGAGTTTCCGTTTTGGGTGGCCCCGCTTAATACTTTGATTTTGCTGGTGGTGTTTTTAGGCTTGTCGCTTCGCGAGATTCGGGACGAGAAAAAGTTGGAGGGGAAGAGAAAATAACCCGCCTTCGTTCGGGCTTCGGCGAGGTGAATCTGCCCGCGTTTGCTAGGAGTTCTAATTAAGGAAAATTGACGGTCTATTCAATAAAAGCTATCCTTTTGTCGAACAGGCACCCATAGCTCAGCTGGATAGAGCGCTTCCCTCCGAAGGAAGAGGTCAGACGTTCGAATCGTCTTGGGTGCACCACGTCGCTCGCGAGCGACGTGGCAGGCCATGATTTTGTAACAGAATTTTAGACGGCAAATAAAATAATAATAATAATAATAACCACTCGGATTTTTTTCGAGTGGTTTTTGAATAAAAAAAATCCGGCTCGTTGAGAGTCGGAAGGAAGCACGATGGACGAAGCGGTTATTCGGCCAGGCCAAGAATGTCGCGAACGATTTCGACCAGTTGGTCTGGTGTGGTTTTTCGTTTTTGGCAGAAGTAGACATTTGATAACTGCTGGTTTCTTCTCCGTTCGCCATCATCTCGCATACAGGTAAGGATGATGATTGGAAGTTCGGGGTGGGTGACACGAACACGCCTGATCACTTCGCGGGCGACACGAGTTCCGGATTCGCACAGCTTGTCGTCCCAACGATCTGGTGTGTTCATGAAGTGCTCGGTGATGATCAGATCGATTGCGATGAGAGATTTAGGGTCGTCGACAATATCGGCACCGGTGTCGCACCCCCCCCGTGTTTCGCTTGGAACGAAAACTTCCAAACCAGCCCGACGAAGAGCTTGTTCGTAACTGACTCGATCGTGATAATGTGCCGGGTCAATCAAAAGAATTTTCATGATTACCTCCTAATTGAAACACTACCAATTGTCGCGACAGAAGTCAAAAAGACCAAAAATCGCCCGGACAAAATCCGAACGATTTTTAGTTTGCGGTGTATAAGCGCCGATCGGCGTCTGTACGTATTTTTTTGGAACCGTAAAGTGGCCGATCCCACTTCGCTGGACTTCGAGGGACACAGCCGGCCACTTTATGGTTCCAACTTTACTCCACCACACCTTTACCCGCCGCCAGCTCGTCGTTCGGCAACGCAGTCGTCAACGCATCGGTTGAATTTTGGATCAGTTCATTTGTTGCAGCATCAGTCGCTTCGAAAGCTGTTGGATTTGTCAGAGTGATAAATTTCCCAACGTCACCAGTCACTGGAACCACGGCCACATCAAACCAGGCCAGAGTGGCTTTTGTGTCTTTTGAAAGGGTTGGAATTTTCCAGCTGACTTGCCTGGTAGTCTCGTTGAAAGTTATCGAACCGTTATCGGCTTGTACGTTATTTACCCAAGCAACGTTGGTTGGCAGAGACATGGTGGCTGAGCCGTTGCTAAGATCGTGCAGAGAATTCGAAATTGTCCAGAAGACACGATAGGTTGTAGTCTCGCCAACTTTTGGTGGCAGTGAACCGGAACCAACCGGCGCGCCATCGGCATCGTAATATCGAGCTTCGGCGGTCAATTTTCCGTCGGAGTTTATTTTGATAGTGAACGGTGTGGTGGAGATGGTTCTTGAAGTGACCGAAGAACCAATTTTTCCAATAGTGGCTTTTATTTGTAGAGTGAAGGAATCGGTGATCGTATTCGGATCGATTGAACTCGCCAGAACCAAAGTTGAATCGATGGTGCCAGTAGCCGCCGCTGAAAGCGATGAGAGAGCCGGAACTTTTGTATCGTTCCAGGTGATAATATTTTCTTTTTTGACCCCGCCAGCCAAGTCAGAAATTTCGAGATTAAACGGAAGTGATTTGCCACCAGGATTTATTTCCAAGGCAAACGAAACATCTTCCATGGTTTCTTGTCCTTGATTGGTATAGCTAATAGAAAGTCGTAAACGATTACCGAGGTCGATAGTTTGATCCTTATCCGAGCCATTGGCGATTAAAGTAAATGAAAGTTCGCCACCCAAAACGTTGGTTTCGGTTTTGGTTTCGGTTTGTTTGATAAAAGATTTTTCAGTGTTCAAGAAACCTGTTTCGAAAATCATGGGAATAATTCCAGAGGCCGAACCGGTGAATGATCCTGTGAGACTGATGGATTGTTCAGCCCCAGTTTCGAGAGCTGGGATATCCCAATAGACCGAATCGGTTTCCGAAACAGCTGGTTCTGATGAAGTAACAGTGAAGGAAGTCGGTAGGATAACTCGAATCCGAAGATTTTCGGTTTTTTCCGTACCGTTGTTTTTGATTTTTGTGGTGTAGGTAATTGGATCGCCGACGACAGTTTCGGCCGGTCCCGTTGTTTCCTCCGAAAGAATAGATTTATCAACTGTCATCGTCAGACCGGCAATATCTTGAAAATCAGAACTGAAATTGGCCGGGCGATAAATGAAAACCGCTTGGACTTTTTCTGAGCCGGGAACCAATGAACGAAAAGTTCCACAAACATCCACCGCACCATCGGAACCGGCGCCGAGTGGTGACATGGTCCAATTAAGATTTTCGGTGGCCGTTGGTTTGGCTTCTTTTAAAGTGAAGGTTTCCGGTAGGTTGAGCGACATGGCCAGGGAAGCAACGGGTACTCGACCAATGTTTTCATATCTGACTTTAAAACAAACAGCTGAACCGGAAGTGACGGTTTCTGGACCCTCGATGCTTACCTTGAGTGGTTGGCTGGGCGAAGAAATTCCTGATTGCCACCAAATAAAGCCACCCCATGAAACCAAAGCCAACAAAAAAAGAACGCCTACTAGACGAAGTAGAAAAGAAGTCAATTTGGAACCTCGGCGGCGTTCGATTTTGGTCATGTCAAGATTTTCGTCGTCGCCGTAGATGGTTTTTAAACTGGCTTCCAGTTCTTGGTTTTCGTTTTTGGTCGGTCGTTTTATTCGCAAAGACAGGGACATAGTTGGTTGAAGTGAACCCTTCGACTCCGAGGCGTCGCTCAGGATCTCAGACCTCTCGATTGGTTTCGAGGTCTTCGAGGGGATAAGGGATTACTTTGAGAACAAGATGCTGGTGAATGAATCTGAGGAATTATCGAAAGTTGTTATATTTTTATTGTCTGAAGACCAGAGGGTTTTGAAGTCTGGAGCCGAGATAGTGACGTTGGTTTGGCGATTTAAAATTCCGGATTGTTTTTGGACAAGTAAAGAATAAGTTTCACCATTATTTAAACCAACTTTATTTTTTACAGTTTGTAAAAGTCCGACGTCGGTAGAAATTTCGAAAGGCAATTCATAAGTAAAGGTGATAGTTGAAGTTTCCCCAGGTTTTGTTTGTACCCAATTACCAAAAACCGTTTTACCGGCTTCCTCGCTTATGATGGTACTCGTGGCTGGATCAACCATGGCATTTTCTTCGTTGAAAAGAACATCGGAATCCTGAGTCCAATCAGTGTCTGGTTCTTCGAAAAGTGAAATATCAGGAATGGTAAAACCTGAAGCGGAAATAAGTTTGCTGCCCTGGGGCACGTAGACACGAAGGAAGTCGACGTTATTGACGCCGGTAAACATGGCGCCGTTGATGCCGTTGTGAGTTCTGGTGATGGTAAGTTGGTTGAGAATTTTACCGTCAGCTTGAACCGAAACCTCCAGATTAACTTTTTCATCAATAACCAAATCAGTTTTTCCGCCGCCCAAGTTGGCGTCGACAATCATTAAATAATCGTGATCGGTTTGTTTAACTTCGCCGGTCCAGCTAAATTCACGAGCGACTTTTTGAATATCTTCATTGGGGAAATAAAGTTGAATGTCTTTTTGTGACAAACCCTTTTGAGCTGTGTCGAGAATCTGTAAAAGTGAAGCGGTGTCCAAATCTTTAACTCGAGCCAAAAGTTTTTCGGTCAGGTCGCCAATGAAAGCCTTTGGTGCCGCTTCCTCGCGTTCGCTATTCGGATCTTGATAGGCGGCATAATCGTATTCGACAATTTTTTGCGTTTCAAATAAAAAGTTTTCCGAATCAATTGTTCGATCGTATTCGTCCATTTCGACTGGTCCGAGGAGTGATAAAAGGGAGGTGATGAAGGTGGCATTGACCGCGACTACGCCGTCGATAGTTGGACCACCGGCACTATTGTAAAAATCTAAAGCTTGGCGAGCCGAGGTGGGGAAGTCGGGAAACCAGTTAGAATCCTGAAACTCCCAGCGAGCTGAAAGGAGCTGCAGTGGTAATGGGGCCACAATGCTTTCCTTTAATGAACCTTGCAGGTCGTAGCTACCACCTTCGGGCACATCAAGATTGGTGATGTCACCGTGAGAAACATCAAGAACAGCAAAGCTGCCAAGGAAACCGCCGGTTGGACGAATTTCGGTGTTGTTTTGGAAAAGCAGAAGATAGCGTTTTTTGCCTTCGGCCCCGAGAAGTGTGGCCAAAGTGTCAGAAAATTTTGTGACGTTTTGGATGGAAGCTAAAAAGCTTGGTAATAAATTTTGCAGTTCGGAAAAGTTGGCTTGATATTCAACCGGTAAAACCGTTGGGTCAACTTTTTCTAAGTGGTCGTTGGCTTTTTCGAGAAGCGGCCAGGCCGATTTAAAAGACTCGGCTAAAATAGCCAGTTTCCCTGTGGTGTCTAAGCCGTCGGTTTGAATAGCTAAGAGCCCTTGGCTGATTTTTTCTCCAGCCTCAGATAATTCTTCGCCGGCCGAGATTAAGTTTGTTCCGGATTTATAAGTTGAACCGGTTGATGGCAGAATTGAAAGTAAAAGTGAGGTGGTGGAATTGAAACTTTCGACGGTTGATTTTGCGGCACTAAAATCTTTCCGGGCGGCTTCAAATGAGGCGGCGGCCGAAGCTGAGTTTGTGGTCATGAGTGAGACGGCCTGGTTTAGTTTGGAAACAGCCGTGGTGCCAGTTTGGCTTAAACTATTTTTAGCTCCGCGCAAGTCATTAATGGTTTCCATGGCGTGGAGAGGCAGAACAAAAGCAAAAGACACCAAAACAAAAGCTGCCAAAGCCCGATGCCAACCGGTTGGCATTTCGAATGAGCCGATATGAATCGGGATTGAAAAATTTTGAAGACGAGAAAAGGCTTTTTTTATTGGCGCTAAAAGACCAGCTAGGCGTTTTGACCAAGCGATTTTTGGCCGAGCCATGGTTTGTTTTGGCGTTTCGGAATTTGAGCGAACTACTTCGTCCCAAGTAAGAACTTCGGATTCTTCGTTTGAGCCATCTTCCATTTCTGGTAAATCGAAAGGTAGTACTAAACTTTTTTCTGGTAGCGGTGCGATGGTGCTGAGATCAAAATTTTCAGTTAAAGGTTCGGAAATTTCGGTTTTGTTTTTAAAATTCTTCAAGGCCAGATGGATTGCCCCAAATGATGGCAAAAGCGGGGCGATGGCTGGAGCTGGGGTCTTGAAACCTGATGGAGTTAGCTCGTTTTCTAAAAGTTGTTGTTCCAGATCGTGGTGGGAAACAAAATCTTCCTTAGTTTCGATTAAAGATTTTAATTCGTTTTCTTGAACTGCGAAATTGAGTTGGACCAAGGGTAGCTCTTCGACAGTTTCTAACTTTTTTTGGGCGAAGGAAACGATGAATGGTGAAAGTTCAGTCGCTTCATTTAATTTAATGCTCGGTTTGTTGGTTTTTAGATGGGAAAAATTTAGTAAGCTAACTGGCACACCTTCATCAAAAGTTTTACTGATTTTTGGTGCTCGAAAACGCAAAATCGACGGCTTTTTGGTCGTGAGTTTCTTGTTGCTTTTTGTTTTACGTTTTGCCTCCATAACCTTTGAGTCGTTTTTAAAACCCCACCCTCCTTAATGCCTTAGTGCCCTTTCGAAGACCCTGAGGCCTCTCGAAGGGTAACGCCCAAATAAACCTCCTTAATTTCCCCAGCCATTTTTTGCCAGGAATATTTTTTTACCTGTTGAAAACCTTTGGTAGTTAATTCATTTTGTTGTGAATCGTTGTTCCAGAGATTTTGGATAGTCTGTGTCAGATCATCAACTCGATTCGGATCGAAATAAACGGCTGCGTCGCCAAGAATTTCTGGTAATGAACCAGCTCGAGCCGCAATGACTGGCACACCCATACTCATAGCTTCAAGTCCCGGCAAGCCAAAACCTTCGAGTTTTGACGGGAAGACATAAATTTTAGCGTTGGAGTAAAGATCGGCAATAATTTTATCTTCCGGATCGCGAATAAATTTTACAGCGTCGGTTGGGAAATTAAGAGTTTTAGCAAAAGCCTCGATTCGATCCGAAAATAAATCTTGATGTCCAGCCATAACCAATTTTGCCTCTGGCTCAATTTGTCGAAAAATTTGAAAGGCTTCGAGTAAGGTCTGGAGATTTTTATGCGGATAAGAATTTCCAATATAGAGAATAAAATTTTCCTTCCCTTTCCCCTTTCCCCTTTCCCCTCGATCTAAACCAACCACCCCCTCATAAACCACTTGGATTTTTTTTGCGTCGACTTTTGGAAAATGTTTCAAAATGGAAAATTCAGTAGCCTTGGAAACGGTAATAATTTTTTGGCTTCGGGAAATTGCCTTTTGTAGGACGGCTTTGTAACCAAGACGTTTGATGGCGTAAGCAATTGAGCCGAGTGAGGTAGCTTTGGCCGATGACGGATCGTCGAGCAGAATCAAATCGTGGATAGTGACGACAAATGGTGTGCGAAGGAGAAGTGGAATGTTCCAGTGGGGAAAGTGGATGAGATCAAGTTTCTCTCGGTCGATGATTTTGGGCAAAATTCTTTGTTCGTCGAAGGTGTACCAATGAACATCGGCCAGGCGTTTTTCAAAGTTAGGATTGGTAATGCGACAAGCCTCGAAATTTTCTTTTTTTAGAAACAAAACATAGTGGTTTTTTTGGTCAGTTGATTGCAATTCTGTAATCAGTTGTTCAACATAACGACCAAGCCCACCACCGCCCACTTTCGGTCCGTACATTCTGGCATCAATACCTATTTTCATGCGAGTCAATTATACCAAATTTTTGCCCAGTTGTGCGAAAGTTATCAACATCGGAGGGGAGTGGTGGAGTGGTGGAGTGGTGGAGTGGTGGTGGAATCTACCTCACACGTCATCCCGAGCCAGCCATTCGATAGGCCTCATGGCCCTGAGTGAGGCCAACGAGTCGAAGGGAGAGGAATCTCGCTTGCCACTCCGTAGCTCGGCGCGAGCGAAGGGTGGCCACGTGATTTTATCCCAAATTAAAAACCACTCAACAAATTTTGTTTCGACACCCTTAATCCCTCCCACCCTGGTCTTTGAATCCTTAGACCACTCTGAGCCGAGTCGAAGAGTGGGAGAGGGTAGGGTGGGGGTAATAAAAAAACCGACCGGAGCGCGTAGGCTCGACGGTCGATAATGGAATCGCGGCTCGGATAAGTGGTTGGAAGCCGATGGTTGATACTATTCGCCAGTATCTTCGATCGGGTCGTCGAGAGTGATCTCGGGTTTGACTGTCCAAGGCTGTGTCGGTTGCCTCATTGTCGACAGTGCTGATTAGGGCAGGGTCGTCAAGTACATCGTCGTCGGTTGGCTTTTGAACGGTAGGTTTTATGCCGTTTTTCCTTTGAGGTGGGGTTTAGACTGCTAGTCAGCTTATTTTTTCAATGAAAAATTTGGAAAAATAAGTCGATCAACAGTCTTGAAAGAACTTTGTGTACCTAAATTAGTATGGATTAAGTGATTTTGTCAATGATTAAAAAGTCGCCGAAACGTAAAATCCCGCCGATCGGCGGGATTTTATCAAGGTTTTTATAAGTGAATCAGCCCAAAAGGAATTTTTAAATCATCGTGCATAATGACAGCCAAACGTTGGAGGGAATTTTTATATCGAGTCGTTCTTGATTTTAAGTCGGGTGAAACCGGATTGTCTGGATTATTGCAAAAATTTATATCTTCAATCATTTGTTGTGATCTTGTGTAACCCAATTGTTCAAAAGCTAAATCAAGTACGGCTTCTTTAAGCCAAAAATATAGCGTCTGACCATAGTATGGGTCAAGTTCCAATTTGTCTTCATAGAAATCGTCGCATTCTATTTCTTCTTTTATACTTGCGAGTTTGGATTTAAGATCGTCAATGGTTCTTTGTCTAAAATAATTCCAAAAATTATTGGTATTTTCAAAAGCCGTCGATTCGATCGGTCTTGTTTGTTCATCCTGGCGGTAATTTTCAACAGTCGCTTCATAGCCTTCTTTTTCTTTTTCAATTAAGCCTGGCTGGTTTTTGACCAACCAACTGTCATTGAATTGAAAATATTGTTTAAGAAATTCTTTAGCTGCCTCTTCTTCCGGGTTTATTTCACGTTCTTTCATAGTGAAAAATTATTTAAAATTTTTAAAGTTTCCTCGGCCGTCTTCGGCCAAGAAAAATTTTTTGCGTGTTCAAGTCCGGCCGCAATCTTTTGTTTTTGTAATTTATCAGAAGACAAAAGTTCTTGCAAAGCCATGGCTGTGTCATTTGAGTTGTAGGGATTAACACAAATGGCCACCCGACCACCAACCTCCGGCATCGAAGAAGTGTTTGAAGTGACAACAGGAGTGCCCGAAGCCATTGATTCGATGATTGGCAAACCAAAACCTTCGTAAAGTGAAGGAAAAAGCGTGACTTTGGCCAGTCGATAAAGGGCTGGACGATCTTGGTTTTTGATGTAGCCGAGTTTATGAATGAAAAGTTTTTGCTCCGGAGTTAATTTTTTTAAAAGTTGTTGACTGTAATTTGTGGCCTTGCCAACCAGAACCAAATGAAGATCTTCTTTGGTTTTTTGTCGATAGGTCGTGATGGCTTCGATGACAACTTGGAGATTTTTTCTGGGTTCGAGCGTGCCAACAAAAAGGGCGAAGTTTTTTGGTAACCGGTAGCGAGATTTAAGACCGTGATCTTGGGCTTCTGGTTTGGCAGAAAATTTTGGTTCAAGACCGTGTGGAACGATATGAATATATTTTTCATCAACTTCAAAAATATTTTGAACGTCATGAGCCGCTGATTCTGACGGGACGATTATGGCCCGAGCGTTTTGAGCCAGTTCGCGAGCCCGAGTGAAACGGTGCCAGAGGCGTGATTTGCGATCAAACAAGTTGGGAAAAATTTCAAACGACAAATCGTGCAGGGTCAAAACGTATGGTATACCTGGCGAAAGTGAGACAATATTCAAATTGGGAAAAAAGAAAAGTGGTTTTTCTTTTAAATCTAAAATATCATTAGCTAGTCGGTCGAATTTTGGTTGCCCGGTAGCTAGAAGTAGAGCATTTAAAATTCGGTTGGGTAGACCGATGTGAATTTTTTTAACATTTGGATAGTTGAAGACAGGTAAATTAGCCTTAGCTCGTTTTGAACCGCTGGACAAGAGAATATATTCGTTGGTTTGGTCTAATTCAAAAAGAGCTTTAAGAAGCTCCAGTGTGTACTGACCGATACCGCTGGGTTCAGGTTTAGTTAAATGACGGATATCGATGACAATTTTCATAAGTTTTCTCCTCACCCCAACCCCTCGGCCATAGCCTGGCCACGGGCGAGGCCTCCCCCGCTGTGGCATCGAGGGAGGGAGAGCTATTTTTTACGCCGTCATTGCGAGCGCCTCGCGACCTGTCCACCGAAGCCGCCTAGCGAAGGTGGAAGCAATCTCGAACGCGACGTCATTGGATTGTTATGTTGCCTTACGAACTCGGGGTTTTTTGCAACGACGGAATGGTTTAATAATGTTCCACTAAAAAAATGAATCTCCCTCTCCGTCGGTCTTCGATTCCTCAGACCGCTCTGAGCCGAGTCGAAGAGCAGGAGAGGGTAAGGGGTGAGGGGGTTACGAATTTTTTTCCACAACCTTCCTAACCACTGCCTGAATTTCGTTTTTGAATCTTTCGGTGTTGAATTTTTGAGCGTGTTCTCTAATAGCTTCTGAATTGTATTTTGTTTCATCAAAACGAATCAAAAGATCGGCTAGTTCCTCCCAAATTTGTTCATCAAAAAATTCGCCGGTGACACCTTCGACAACCGTTTCAGTGGCGCCGCCTTTTCGGTAGGCAATAACCGGGCGACCGGCGGCCATGGCTTCAACGGCGGTGATGCCAAAATCTTCTTCCTGGGGGTGCAGAAAAGCCCGACAGTTAACGTAGAGATTTATAAGTTCTTTGTCGGAAACTCGGCCGACAAATTCGATGTTACTATTGGCCGTTTTTCTTAATTCTTCTTCGATTGGTCCGGTGCCGAAAATTTTGAGTGGCAAACCAGTGCGATTGAAAGCTTGGATGATTAAATCATAACGTTTGTAAGGTACTAAACGACCGCCGACTAGGAAATAATTTTTTGGTTCAGAACTAATGAAAAATTTTTCGGTGTTTACTGGTGGATGAACCACAAGGGAATTTTTGCCGTAATATTTTTTGATGCGTTCCTGAACCGTTTTGGAATTGGCGACAAAAAGATCGACGCGTTGAGCGGCGGCGTGATCCCAAAGACGAAGTTGAGAGAGGATTGGTAACAAGATAGCTTTGATGAACCAAGGAACTCTAAGTTCGGAAACATAACTATGAGTGTCGGACCACAAATAGCGAGTTGGGGTGTGGCAATAACAAATATGGACAGCGTTGGGTTTAATGATCACACCTTTACTGAAAGCACTGGAACTGGAAACCACCGCGTCGAACTCGGTCAGATTATAACTTTCAGTGGCGGCTGGCATGAGGGGGAGATACCATTGATATTTTTTAAGAGCCAGCGGCAATTTTTGTAAAAAGGAAGTTTTGATTTTTTTATTTTGGAAATCTGGAAATTTTTGAGCATCATAAAAAAGAGCGTAAGTCGGGGCTTGCGGCCAAATATCTTGAAGCACGCGCAGCACCTCCTCCGCTCCGCCGTCCTGAACCAGATGATCGTGAACTAGGGCTAGTTTCATAAAGTTAGCCGCCTTCTTGGCCGCCTAAAACAACAAAAGGCGTTTTAAGTAAAATGGTTAAATCCAACCAAGGGCTCCAATGTTCAATATAATAGGTATCTAACCGTACTTCGGCTTCAAAATCAAGGTCGGCCCGGCCGCTGATTTGGGCTAGGCCGGTAATGCCAGGTTTTACTGCCAAAACTCGGCGATGATGAGGTTTGTATTCGGCAACCTCCTCTGGTAGATGAGGTCGTGGGCCGACGAGTGACATACGTCCGAGCAGTACTAAATAAAATTCAGGCAATTCATCGATACTGAATTTGCGGATAAATTTTCCAACTCGGGTGACCCGTGGATCGTCTTTTAATTTGAAAAGCGGCGTACCCTCACGTTCGTTGCCATATTTTTTAACAAAGGCTGGGTCGAAACGATATTTATGAGCGTCTTTAATCATGGAACGAAATTTGAAATAGTGAAAATTTTTATGGTGCTGACCAACCCGCAAAACTTTTTGGCCATTTGGTAAACGAGAAAAAAGAATTCGTCCGGGTTGTTCTACAAAAAGAGCCACGGCTGCGAAGACCTGAATTGGCAAAGTCAGGATAATTAAAACAAAAGAAAAAATAATGTCGAAAGTTCTTTTGTAAATTGCGCCCCAACCATCGAGCGGGGTTTTTCTGATTTCGACAACCGGAATGCCGGCGTAAGTTCCGATATCGGTTCGACCGATAGCAGCGGCGAAAAGATCGGCTGTGTATTTGAAGGCAATGTGTTCGGCGTCGGTGAAAGCCAAAAGTTCGAGTGTCTCCTCGCGGGAAATATTTTGATCGGTGAGAAGAATTTCGTCGACCGCTTCTTTTTTAATTAATTCTTCTAAAGATTTTTGAGTTTGATTATCGTATTTTTTAAAATGAGCAACAACTTTGAAACCAAGTCGGCCCTTGTGTTGAAATTCTTTGATGAGAGCTTCGGCGGTTTGGTTTTTTCCAATGACGGCGACACGGTGAACACCAATGCCCCGAGCGAGCAAGGTACGTTGTAGTAGTCGAACCGCTAGACGTTCCAGAGTTAAGAAAATTACGGCAAAAAACCAGCCAGCCAAAACAATAAAACGAGATTCAAAAAGTGAACGGGAAAAAAAGAGCACGGAAAAAATTACCGCCATACTGGCCGCCGAGGCAATAAAGAGACGAACCAACTCTTTTTTAAGCGGCTGTGGTCGGACGTTGTATAAACCAGCCAAGGCAAAAACTAGAAGCCAGAGAAAGACGACTAAACCTAAAACCGCCAAATAACGATCGAAAGGTAATTGAAAAATAACTGGGCGAATGTCAGCCAAGGCCGGATGAAAACGGGTGGTGTAAGCCGCCAGGCCGGCCATAAAAATAGCTAGGATGTCTAAGGGTAAAAGAAGAAAAGTCAGAAATAATTCACTTCGTTTCATATTTTTTTCATTGTTACGAAATTGGTATCAAAAGACCTGTCATCCTGAGCCAGAGAAGGATCTAGTTCACCCTTCCGTAGCCCTAGCGAAGGAGGGCCTCGTGATGTAAAATTATAACAGTATTGTAGCCCGAAAACAGACGATTGACAATGAATAATTTTAGTGTTATCATCCCGGCGCATAGACTATTGGGCAATTACCCCGCACCTTTCCATCTTTATTTTCTAATATGTATTATGTTTATATCTTGAAAAGTCTGAAGAATTCTAGCCTTTACTTTGGCTATACTGCAGACTTAAGGAGAAGATTTTCTGAACATAATGCTGGTAAGAGTAACTATACAAAGAACTTAATGCCGTGGGCTCTGATTTATTACGAGGCATATAAGAATTCAAGTGACGCTCGAAGAAGAGAAAGTGCCTTAAAGAATTCTGGTAAAGCCTATGGGCAACTAAAAGGACGTATCATTGAAAGTTTAAAGTTAGGTGATTAGAAAATAAAGATGGAAAGGTGCGGGGAGGAAAGTCCGAACACCCCGCAGTCAGCGATGACTGTGTGAAAAGAAAAGCCGCTAACGGCGGCCGAGTATAATGATTAGTGGACGACCTTGAGAGATCTCTGTTGTCCATTGGTCAAAAGCTTAGGGAAAGTGCAACAGAAAATACAACGCCTCAATCCTTCGGGATGAGTACATTGCCAGGTTTCAAAGGGCTTGCCCCTACGAAGCCCGGCGAAGTGGGGTAAGTTTGAAAACGTGAGGTAAGAGCTCACGCGGGCCAGTCTTGAGAAAGACGCCGTGGAAAACCCCTTTCGGTGCAAGAGCAAACTTAATTGGTAGCTCGCTAGAGTCGGTCAGCAATGGCCGAACCAGATAAATTATTGCCTCCCCCGCACCTTTTAAAAAAGATGCGGGGCAGACAGAATTCGGCTTACAAATAGTTCTGTGTCAAAAAACATCCTTTACTGGATGTTTTTTGTTTTATCATTGATTCTTGACGTTTTCGCCTGATTTGGTTATAGTAATTTCGCTCCATTACGAGGCGATGTAGTGGAGGAGATGACAACTTGAAAGGGGTGGAGTAGATGCTTGCCCATGAGAGAATTCGGTTACGAAAGCTGGCGTATAAACTGTCTGGTCGAGATTTCACAGCATTTTGCAACGTCGTGCGGGCCTGCAGTGATGTCTGTGATGGAACCAGACTCGTGGAGTCGATCGACGATCGCGGAAGGATCACCTGCTTCGGAGATCTGTGCCGTGAAATTGATGCGGTAAGACGCAGTGATGAGTTCCGTTCTTTTGTTGAGGGCCAGGCCCGGAAAAGCGGAGTCGGGCCTCGACAGATGACGAGCGATCTGTACCTTTCGAAGCTCGAAGACCCGACCGATACCTGGACCGATCCTCCGGATGGTATTGCCCCCTGATTTGCCGCTCAAACGCGGCGGTTTTCTACAACCGGTCACCTCTGACCGGCCTTTTTTTATCTCAAAAAACTTTTATAAATCTCCACAGCCTTATTTAACTCCGACCTAGGGACGAATTCATTTTTTGAGTGGGCTTGTTTTATGCTGCCTGGTCCTAGGACAATACTGTTTGGTAAAAAAGCCATTTCGGTAAAGTAGCGAACCCAGTTTTTTTGGAATGGTGGTTTTGAATGATTGGTGGCTGGGATATTTTTTAAGATTTTGTATTTTGGCCGGCCGGACATTTTTTTTAAAATTGTTTCGATTCTTTTTTTTGTGTCTGGCAAGGCTGAACGAAAAGTTAACATGGCCCTGGCCTCATCGGCTATAACATTAGCCGCTGTCCCGCCAGAGATTTTTGCCACGTGAAAAACGGTTTGGGGAATTTTAGCGACGGTGATTTTTTTGAGATCGTTTATCATTTTATGAATGGCCGAGTCTGGTAACAAAATGCTGGAGTGAGCTGCCGTGCCTGACCAAGTGAGTTCGAAACAGAAGACACCATATTGAGCAGTGACAATTTTTAAATCGGTTGGTTCACCGATGATTATGAGTTTTGGTTTTAGGTGGTGTTTGGCTAAAAATTTTTTGGCGGCCACAGCTCCATCAAAACTGACTTCTTCGCCGATGGTGAAAAGTAAGCCGAAATTATTTTGATTGTTTTTTATAGCCTCGTGTCCAGCTGTAATCATAGCTGCGGCCGAGCCCTTGTTGTCACAACTGCCACGGCCGAAGATTTTTGTTTTGGAGATTTTTATTGGTAAGTTTCCTTTGACTGTATCAATATGGGCGGCTAGGATAACTTTTGGATTGCCTTTTAAACAAAGTAGAGCGTGACGATTGGGTGTGACTGGAATTTTTTTTATTTCAAAAAAAGGCGAAAGTTGTTTGTTTAAAACTTCGATAATATTTTGCTCTTCGTTTGACGGCGATGGAACCCTCAAAAGTTTTAAGAGATTTTTTTCGACATTAGTTAGTTTCATAAAAAAAGTTTTTGGAAAAAATATTGGCAGTGGTTAGACGCCGACCGGCGTCTAACCACTGCTGAGGTGTTTTCAGGGTTTTTGGAGGTGTTCGTTCGCCATCGCTGTAGCGACGATGGTACGATAATTTTTATCCTCGCATAAACCCAGCACCAGCCGTTCTCCTTTGGTCGCCTCCGCCACAGCCACCAGCAGG
>JAZDHJ010000010.1:0-27082 GCA_043805995.1 Candidatus Uhrbacteria bacterium | reverse complement strand
AGTTCGAACTTCTTAAGAAAAAAACTCGTTTAAATCACTTTGCCTTAAAGTCCAAACTGTATCTTTGTGCCATCAGATCCAGTATGAATGAACTTACGCGGTTGAGGCAGAGTCACGGGTGGCGTGCGTAAGGTGAGTAACGTATTTAAAAAAAACAGACCCGCACCAACCGTCGTGTTGGTGCGGACAAGACAAAAGAACAAAATTCACCTTTTCGAAATTTGGCCGTTCACAGTCCCTGTCACAGCAGCAAGGATTATCAGCAGGCTCGTCCACCCCACCACGGCCAAAATATCGGGATTGATTCCACCAACCACCGTGGTCCAGCCTTCAAGACCAAAACAGAACAATCCGATCAGCACAGACGGACCAGCAAATCGTTCCATCCACTCTCGGCGCGGCGTGGCACCGGCCAAAATTGCGGAACCCAGGGAGACAAGCATGTACCCAAGAAACAACCAAATCCAAAACAAAATCTGTGCAGCCACTGCGAACTCCTTTTGTGGATTTCGAAACGAATTTGCTGGCCGGAAAAATCACCGACCAGTATCTGAACTATTTTCCTTCTTCCATGATTCGCGCCAGTAATTTACCCCAATCTTTGGGGCCGTTACGTCCGCACTCGAACCATCGCTTCTCATACTTTCCGACAACAACCGGGGTGTTTCCGGACAGTTGACCATCAATGAGATCCATGAGCGTCACCAAAGAATCGCTGTGATGATCGCTGTCAGTCAGAATCGCAATGAACCGAACACCCAAGTTCAACGCTCGCAGGGCAAAAACAAGGCCGACAGGCGAGAGAGAACCTTCGATCTGCTTCCGACCGAAGTAGACCCCCAATAACTTTGAATGCTCAACCAGCGGCATTGGCATCCAAAGATCGGTCAACACTGCGTCGAACAGGTGACTGGGGCTAACCGCTGGCGCGCCAGGACGGAAACCGAGGGCTTGGCAGGCTTCCTCGACGGTTCCACAGACAGTCAAATTGTGGCCAGGAAGAGTCCAGTAAGCCGAACTGGTGTTGGCAGGAGAATCATCTACAACGAGAATGTGCATTGGAACCTCCATTAAAGGAACACTGTGTCGAGCCAGCGAACTTGCCAGCTGACGAACAATTATGTTTCAAAAAAACCATAAATGTCAATGACAAAAGGACTGTTTTAACTCTCTTTTCTAGGTTTAGTTGACCTTCAGCCAAATAAACGATATACTTAAGGTATATCTATGAAAACTATAAATGATCACCTTCGACAACTTGGCCTGCTTGAAAACGAGATAAAAATTTATCTCTACTTGCTCGAGCAAGGTCTTTCTTCCCCACCGCAAATGGCTCGAGGCACAAAAATTTCTCGGCCAAATCTCTACGGTCTTTTACGATCTTTAAAAGAAAAAAATTTAGTCGTCGAGCAAAAACGCGGTCAACGAAAAATTTATCTGGCGGCCGATCCTGCAGTTTTAGTGCAAACACTTGAGTCGCGCGCGGAAACCATGAAACAGATTTTGCCGGATCTGCGGGCGCTTTTTGCTTCGCAAAAAAATAAACCGACCATAAAATTTTTTGAAGGTACGGAACAGGTAAAAGAAATTTTTTATGAAATGCTCGAGGCAAAAAGTGTCCTTGGCGTTTCATCAACCAAGAAACTTTATGATGCTTTTGGCTGGGAATTTTTCAAAAAATATATTCCCCAAATGCGCGAGCGGGGAATTTTTCTTAAAGATATTTTAACTCAAGATTCAATTGATACCAGCGCCAAAATTCCCATCAATGTCCTAAAAAGTATGTACGAAACACGTCTGCTACCAAAAAACATCGACAATGTTCCGGTTGATGTTCTGATTTGGGACGACAAAGTCGCCCTTATCTCCACCGAACAGCCGGTCTTTGGTACACTGATAAAAAACCCGGCCATCGCCGAAATTATGCGCATTATGTTTAATCTGTCGTGGAAACAATTATCATAGACGATCCGTTTATTGGGACAAACGTGGTATAATGATTATCGAAATCATGAACTGAAGTGTATTTGTGAATGACGCGGCCACCCTCCGCTCGCGCCGAGCTACGGCGTGGCAAGCGAGATTCTTCTCTGACTCAGAATGACGGGCGATAAAAATTCAATAATTTTGAAATTTCCACCAGATATGTCTGACTTACCATCAATTGCCGACTTAATCAAAAAAACTAGCGCTAATGCGGCTATTGGTTTGCCAACTTCGTCAACCAAACTTGAAGATAAAATGCTCGAGGTACGACTTCAGGAAAAGGAAGATCAAGCTAAGGCCAAAGCTCAGTCGCTTGGCGTGCCTTATGTAAATCTTAAAGGCTTCCCGATTAGCCCGGAAGCTATTTCTTTGGTACCGCTTGAACAAGCCCAGGCCTTAAAAACCGTTTGTTTTTTGCACACCGGACCAGAATTGCGTTTGGCAGCTTTGGAACCAAAAGACGAAAAAATTCAAGAATTGCTTTTTCAACTTACCGAACGTTACAAAGCAAATGGTGAAGCTTATCAAGTGTCACAAGAAAGTCTGCGTCTGGCCATGAAAACTTACGAAACTTTGCCAAAATTTAAATTAATCATTAAGGGTGTAAAAATTACCGATACCGAACTTGATAAATTTCAATCAGCTGTCGCCACTTTTACCGATATTCAAAAGACCATCCAAAGTGCTTCAATCACTGATGTCATGACTATCATTATTGCGGCGGCGCTTAAATTTAATTCTAGCGATATTCACGTCGAAGCTGAGGAAGAAAAAATTGCCATTCGTTTTCGTCTTGACGGCGTGCTTCAAGATGTGGCCAATTTACCTCACGAATCTTGGAAAAAAATCATCTCGCGCATCAAACTGATTTCCGGTTTAAAAATCAATGTCACCGAACGTCCGCAAGATGGCCGTTTTACCATTTTCATGAAAACCGGCGATACTGATGTTCGTGTTTCCACTATTCCCACCAACTGGGGCGAATCGGTGGTTATGCGTATCCTCAAAGCCTCCTCCATTAACGTTCCCTTCTCCGATCTTGGTTGGCGGCCCCTCCTCGAAAAAAAGATTTTACGCGAAATCGAAAAACCGCACGGCATGATTATCACCACCGGTCCAACCGGTTCTGGTAAAACCACCACCCTTTACGCGGTGCTTAAAAAACTCAATCAACCAGATGTAAAAATTATCACTCTTGAAGATCCTATCGAATACAAAGTCGAAGGACTGAATCAATCACAAGTCGACGCTTCAAAAAACTACACCTTTGCCGGCGGCTTGCGCTCCATTCTTCGCCAAGATCCAGACATAATCATGGTCGGCGAAATCCGCGATTTGGAAACCGCCGAAACGGCCATCAACGCCGCCCTGACCGGTCACCTTTTGTTTTCCACCATCCATACCAACTCAGCCGCCGGTGCTCTGCCACGCTTCCTCTCCATGGGCGTCAAACCTTTTCTCCTCGCCCCAGCTCTAAACGCCATTATCGGCCAACGTCTGGTTCGCAAAGTTTGTCAGCAATGCAAAACCGATGATGTTATCGAACCAGAGAGACTCGAGGAAATCAAAAAAATTCTCGGCAGCATCTCACCAGCTTCCGGCGAATCAGTTCCTGATCTCAACAATCTAAAATTCTACAAAGGTGCTGGTTGCGAAACCTGCAACCAAACCGGTTTCAAAGGCCGAGTCGGCATCTACGAAGTTTTCTTAATGGACGATGTAATTCGCGCCGCCATGTCAGAAAATATTTCCGAATACGATGTTCAAAAACTGGCTATCGAACAAGGCTTGGTGACCATGGCCCAAGATGGATTACTGAAGGCTTTGGATGGTATGACGAGTGTGGATGAGGTATTCAGGACGGCAGGCGGGATTTAGTGGAAATTATTGGGATATTGAATTCCTAAAACACTTGAGCTGTTTATCAAAATAAACTTTTTTAAAAACTGTGGTTAACCGCCGATCGGCGTCTAACCACGGTTTTTTATTTTTTCTCAATCTCAATTTTCCTCTCATCTACTGAATCTCCCATTTCAATCCTCACCACATAATCTGTCCTCACTTCAACCTCTTCCACCATGTTCGGCCATTCAATAAGAACAATGGCATCCGGCTGACCCAACCATTCCTCGAGTCCGAGATTTAAAATATCTTCCGAAGTTCGTAAACGATAAGCGTCCACGTGGACGATTTTTTTTATTGGTTCGCGACCGGTTGGGTAAACATTGAGAACCGTAAAAGTCGGGCTGCGCGCCAAACCTTCGGCCCCAAGAGCAGCCGCGAGGCCTTGGGTGAAAGTGGTTTTACCGGCCCCAATCTCACCCTCAAGAGCAATGGTTTCGCCACCACGAAGAGTTACCGCGAAGTCGGCGGCATTTTTTTTGGTTTGGTTGATTGAAGTTGATAGCATAAATTTTATATTGGATCGGCTCCTCACCCCTTACCCCTCGGCCATAGCCCCTCGGGCGTTGCCCTATGGGCAGAGCCGGCCACGGGCGAGGCCTCTCCCGACGGAGAGGGAGAGTTAGTTGGGATGACTTGGATAAAGAGACCGCCCTTCATTCGCTGAGCTACGAAAGGACAGGCCGAACGCACCGAGCTACGGAGTGGCAAACGAAATAAATAATTTTATTAAATCACGTGGCGGGATCCCTCTTTGGCTCGGGATGACGGTCGAAAAAAATTTCTTCTCCCTCTCCGTCGGGAGAGGGTTGGCCTGCTCCGCCGAAGCCCAGCGAAGGGGAGGGTGAGAGGAACCTCACACCAACCTCAAATTCGGATCCGCTTCCACCCTTAAAGGATCGACTGATTCATGCTGGGCCGCTCGCCAAGCGCCGGCGGCGGCGATCATGGCGGCGTTGTCGCCGGTGAATTCAATAAATGGGAAGACGACGGGTAGAGATAATTTATTTTTCATTTCTTGACGTAAAAAAGTGTTGGCTGAAACACCGCCGGAAACAATAACCGATTTTGGTTGAAATTTTTCAACGGCCCGACGAGTTTTTTCGACCAAGACATCGATGGCCGCTTGTTCAAAACTGGCGCAAATATCTTCGAGTGATGGAGTCGCGGCTTGCCCCTCGGAGCCCTCGCGAAGTGGGGAGTGGTGGAGTGGTGGAGTTAAGGGATTATTTTTTAAATAAACTGCCACCGCGGTTTTCAAGCCGGAAAAACTAAAATCAAAATCATGACTGTCGAGCATGGGTCGAGGAAAATTTACAGCCGTTCGATTACCATTCAGCGCCCGACGGGAAATTTCTGGGCCGCCGGGATATTGCAAACCGAGCAATTTGGCGACTTTATCAAAAGCCTCCCCAGCCGCATCGTCGCGAGTTTTTCCAAGGAGCTCGTATTCACAAAAATCTTTCATGAGTAAGAGCTCGGTATGTCCACCAGAAACCAAAAGACAAACGGCTGGCAATTCTGGCAAGATTTGAGTCGCTCCAGGTTCTTTTATGGAAGGCAAAAACACACTGGCCAGATGCCCTTCCATATGGTTCACAGCGATGAGCGGTTTTTCCCAAGCGAAAGACAAGGCTTTAGCTGCCTCGACACCAATCCGCAGAGCCGGAACAAGACCTGGACCAGCCGTCACGGCGATAAAATCGATGCCTGAGCCATCGCGAGACACCCCAGCTGCCTCGAGGAGCGGAAACATTACCTCGACATGACAACGCGCCGCCACCTCGGGAATCACCCCACCATACTCGGCATGTTTGGCCGCCTGCGAAGCAATCAAACTTTTTTCAATCACAAAACTTCGATTGTCATTGCTTTCGATAACCGCCACCGAAGTTTCATCACAACTGGTTTCAAGGCCAAGGATTCGCATAAAATTTAATCTACCAACTACCTAATAATTTTTTATAATCTTCCATTGGAATGGCCGGTAAAATAGGAATTCTAAGCTGCTCATTTTTTAATTTACCGTAACCACTACTTATAAGAATATTTTTCTTTTTTAAAGCTTCAATGATTTCCGATGAATTTTTGTCGGTCTTAATGACGATGGTTGTTCGTGACCTAACCTTCTTAGCGCTGACAAAAAGTCGCTTATCTCGGTCAAAAAAACCGTAAATTAAAGCACTTTTTTCTTCAGTTTCCTTTCTTAACCTATTGATACCGTAATTTATCATATCTTCGCACACTTTGCCTAATAAATAAATATTCAGCATGTTAGGTGTTTCCACGGTCTGAAATTCGTCACTCATTTTCTTTAAATTGAGTAAATTATGAAAGCCACCAATATTTAAACCCTGGTCTTTAATTTTCTCGGCTTTCTCGATGGCTTTTTTACTAACCACGATAACTCCCAATCCAGCCGGCAAGCCAAAACCTTTTTGAACCGAAAAAAAAGCATAATCGATCAGCCGGTAATCGACATCGACATATGGAATTGAAGAAGTTATGTCCAAAGCAAAAAGTTTGTTCGGATATTTTTCTCTCAACTTATAAACATCTATTAAATCAAGCATAACACCGGTACTAGTTTCATTGTGAGTCAGACAGACAAGCTCGGTTTCTTCGGGCATCACAACTTCTTCAAATTCAAAACCCTGTCCCCACGCAACTTCATTTTTTTGTGGCTGTTTTTTTAATTCCAAGGCTAGTTCAAAAAGTTTCTTTGAAAACGCCCCATTAACAAAATGAAAAGATTTTTCAAGACAACAATTTTCTAGCAAAACTTCCATAGCCTCCGTGGCTGAACTTAAAAAGAAAACTTCATGGCTGTCTGGAATTCTAAGTAATTCTCTCAAATTATCCACGGTATTTTTATATATTTCTTTAAAAGTTCCACTGCGATGAGAAACAGACAAAATTTCATCTTTTAGGGCATTATTTATATGTTGTGCCACGGTTGGATAAAGCCGACTTGGTCCAATATTAAAATTCATATGTTTATTTTTTAATAATTCTGACATTTATAGTACCTGGAACTTTTTTTAGAATCTCCGGCAAAGTTTCCGCAACTTGAAAATTTTCAATTTTACAATCAGTCAAACAGTAGCCGACAGACTCATTAGTTTTTAAAGCCTGACTATCAATATTAATCTCGTGCAATTTGAAAATTTCATTCAAACCAGCCATTATCCCCGGTTTGTTTTCGTGAACGTGAACAATTCGGCAATCTCCGACCAGCAAAGATTGGGGCGATAAATTTGGCAAACTAAGACACAGGCCAGTTTCGCCTGCTTGCAAAAAATTTCGCGCTTTATCACAAACAAATTCAGCAATATTTTTTTGTGCTTCCTCGGAATTCCCGCCGATATGAGGCGTTAGAATAGTATTAGGTAAATTTCTTAACCGACTCACGAAACCATCGCTATTTTTTTCTGGTTCTTCTTGATATACATCAATGGCCGCAGAAAGATTTTTTAATTTTATATATTTAGCCAAAGCAACCTCGTCAACTACAAAGCCTCGACTCAAATTTAAGAAAATTGCACCTTTTTTCATTAATTTAAATTGTGCCTCGGCAATTAAATTTTCATTGCTTTTACGGCCGTCAACATGCACAGTAACAATATCTGAAATCTTCAACAGCTCTTCCATAGTCTGACATTTTCTAGCTCGACCAACCGCCAATTTATCGACAATATCGTAAAAATAAACTTCCAAACCCAAAACTTCAGCTAAAAAAGATAATTGAGAACCGATTTTTCCATAACCAATGATGCCGAGTTTTTTACCTTTTATTTCGTGACAACCCGAAGCGCTTTTGTCCCAGGTGCCCTGATGCAACTTATTAGATTTTTCAAAAATCTTTCGACTAAGCATAATCATTTCGCCCAAAGCTAACTCAACCACACTCGTTGTGCTACTAAAAGGTGCGTTAAAAACCGCTACACCTTTCGAGGCACAAGCAATTAAATCTATCTGGTTGGTGCCGATACAAAAAGCTCCGATAGCCAATAATTCTGACGCACTGGCCAAAACCTGACGACTAATTTTTGTCTTTGATCTGATACCAAGAAAGTTTACGTCTTTAATAGCAGCTTCAAGTTCAGCTTCACTCAAAGCTTTGGGTAAAGATTCAACCTCACAACCCATTTCTTCAAATTTATTTTTTGCCTGATCACTAATATTTTCCAGCAACAAAACCTTTGGTTTTTTCAAAGTCTTTTTTTCTTCTTGAAAAAAAGTTCTAAACAAATCGCCAAAATCCTTAAATTCCCCGTCGGCTTTTTGCACTACGTTTTCCCGTCTAATATTTTCAGTAAAAGCATAAAATTCACTGGCCCCGCCTAATAGTTTAACCTCATAATCAGTATAACCATCACCAATCATAGAAACTTCGGCTCCCAGATTCAACATTTTGGCGGCTTGGGCCTTACCTTGATTTTTGGTCAACAAATTGTCTTTTTCATGACCACAAATCTCACCCCGACTGTTAATTAAAAAACTATTGGCGACAATATTTTCTTTTTTTATACCAAATTTTTTAACCACCGGATAAATATAATCCATAAAACCGCCAGAAATAATATAAATATGATCGGCGTACTTTTTAAACAATTCTCGGTTTTCCAAAACCGAAAGACTAACTTCTTGGTGTAAAACCTTAATCAAAGATAAAAGGTGTTCTTTTTTCGGATTGACCAAAACTAAACGTTTAGCTAAAGATTCCTCAAAGCCGATCTCTCCATTCATACCGGCCGTGGTAATTGCCTTTATTTGGTTAATTTTATTTTCATAATCTTCATCGTGAGGAATGGCAATTTCCGCCAACTTATCCAAGGCCTCGATTCTTATAAAAGTGCTATCAAAATCTATAATTATTTTTTTTCATACTTTTTTTAAATTAAATTAGAACTTTCTCATTTGAGTGCAGAACGAGGAAAGGCCTGGATTTTTTTGTGAAACGTATCAACATACGTTGAACAAAAAAATCCAGGTTTTGACGAAGTTATGTGCCAAATGAGGAAATTCTATAAACAAAAAATCCTCTTGCCAAATCAGGCCGAGGATTTTGTTTTTTTAAAAAAAATACTGAGTTAAACAAACATAATCCCCGGCCACCTAGATGAAGAGGCTGAAGAAGTGTAAGACGAATTAAATACGTAAATCTTCATAATGTTTGTTTAACTAAAAAATAATTTAGCAGAATAATTTAACCAGGTCAAGTTTTTCAAAATAAAAATCTCTGGAAAACAGAGATTTTTATTTTCTTTTTTCTATTACTTCTTTGTAAACCCTTCAAAAGCCTTCAAAACTTCAAGTGGTGTGGCAAAACAATGGTGTTTGAGGCGTCAGAGGAAATATCATTGATTGAATTTAAGGTTCGCAAATGCAAAGCACCTGGAACAGCCGAGAGAATACTGGCGGCTTTAGCCAAATTTTCGGCCGCGGCCACTTCACCTTCAGCACTGATAATAACGGCTCGACGTTCGCGCTCGGCCTCAGCTTGCTTGGCAATTGTTCGAATCATTTCCTGAGGCAAATTGATATCTTTGAGTTCTGTGACAGTGACTTCGACACCCCAATTAGCTGTCGCTTCATCGACAATTTTTTCAATCTTATCAGAAATGATTTGACGCTGACTCAAAAGTTCATCCAAGGTCACTTCACCAACAATATTTCTCATTGTTGTCTGAGCCAATTGAAGAACCGCGTAATCGACGTGTTCAACTTCAAGAAGAGCTTTGGCAGCATCGACAATTTTGTAATAAATCACGGCATTAATTTTGGCCGAAACGTTATCTTTAGTAATTGCATCTTGAGATGGCACATCAACCGCCTTCAATCGCATATCAATTTTACGAATGGATTGGAAAACCGGCACGATTGGATACCAGCCCGGATTCACGATGCCGGAAAACTTACCCATAGTGAACTTAACACCACGCTCGTATTGGTTGACCTGTTTCAAACAGGAAAAGAAAATGATAACCAAGAATATTATCAACGGAATGAGTCCTTCCATAAAGTTTTTTTATTAATTATTAAATTAAATTTTATTCAAAATCTTTTTTTCGCAATTGTTTTTCTCGACCAGATCTTTTTTTATCCTCAAGACGTCTTTCCACCGAAGATCTGGTTGGGCGAGTTGGAATGCGGTTTGGATCGGGGTTAAGAGCTTCGGTTACTCCGTCGATCAAACGATTCAGAACAGCTTGTCGGTTGGCTTCATAATCCCGGTGTTCCGAACCTTGAATAAGCACCTCGCCAGTAGTCTGAACCCAACGTTTACGACTTTTGGAAAAATGATCAATCATCATTTTTATTTCCATCGGAGAGAAAACCCCAGGGTCAGCCTCGGCAATCCGCCAACGTAATTCGGCCGCCGAAGAAACCTTGTTTTTGTTTTGACCACCAGCGCCGCCACCATGCCTAAAAGAAATAACCGGGACATGTTCATTTAACCAATCTATTTGTCTTTGGCTGGGTCTTTGCTCAATTTCCGGATTGTGTCGATTTTCCGACCCTGATTCTCTACTCATAAAAAACGATATTTTTACCCTAAAAGCATAGCATAAAGGCCAAGGACCGCAAATACACAACCAGTTTCCAAGATCTTGACGCATTTTAAAATTTCCTTTATCATAACAGCGCAATTCAATCCGGCCTCATCGTCTAACGGTTAGGACGCGGGCTTTTCAAGCCTGTAATCCGAGTTCGATTCTCGGTGGGGTCACCACCCTTCGCTCTGCGGCAGAGCTTCGGGTGGCAGGCCGCCCTTTTAGCCCTGGTTGGCGAAGGGTGTCCCCCATAGCTCGCCTCGAGCGTCGGGGGACGTACAGCACAGAGCCAATCCAATCCGAACAAAATAAAATTTTTTAAAAAATCACTATTACAAAATAGTGATTTTTTGTTTATAATAATTTTTATATGTATTTCGTCTACATTTTAAAAAGTCTTGTAACTGACAAATATTATTTTGGTTTAACCACTGATATAGAAAAAAGGCTTGTCTTTCACAATAAAGGAACCGTACCATCAACAAAATCTTCGCGTCCTTGGAAAATTGTTTGGTATGGAGCTTTTGAAGCAAAAACAAAGGCCGAAAGTTTTGAAAAATATCTAAAATCCGGTTCCGGGTACGCTTTTTCGAGAAAAAGATTTTTAGGATAAATTTTAAACAAAAAACTTCAGAAAAAACTGAAGTTTTTTGTTATTTGTCACACCACGATTGACAAAAAGCATCTTCTGCAGTACAATCAATCGTCGCAACTTCACCCTCAATCACAGGAGCACTAATGCGACGCCTGTTCCTTTCTATTTTTTTCTTTCTCGCGGTCGCATGCGGCGGGAAAACTCGAACCGACAAGGCGCCGACCAACGAGCTCATCGTCGGCTATCCATCTGTGGTCGAAGACAGCAGTGCAATGGTTGTCGTTGGGTTTCCGCCGGGTCGGTCGAAGTTGGTAGTAAAGACGGTGCCAACCGATCGTGCCTACATCGTGTTCATCGTTCCCGACCCGCATCTCACAGTCATTGCCGGAACTGGTTTTGATGATAGTGTTGCTGCCAAAAACGGCAGTAGCCCTGTCGAGAACTCCGAACCAGGAAAAGTGATGCACACCTATGTCACCTATGTCGACGAACAAACTGGCAGAGAGAGGCAACACACTTTCGAAGTTTGGGTCGAGAATACCGGCTCAGAAGAGGTCAGAGAAACCCTCGTCGTTGGTGTGACCAACGAGGGTCTGACCTCACTCCTCGATGGCTGCACCTTCGGTTGCCGCAACATCTGAGTCGACAAAGACAGCCTGTTCGTCTTCGTACGCACCCTGGCCCCTACTGAAAAATGTGGGGCTTCTTTTTTTATAAAACTTTTATCAAAAACGATCACCTAAAAACGGATGTTTTTTTGTTTATCAAAACTATTCACGCTATAATAAAAACGTATGCCAGAAATTATCGTACTTTTTTTCATCTATGGTTTTCTGGGTTGGGTCATTGATACCGGTTTTCGATCATTCAGGGGAAAAAAAATTTTCTCAGGGAAGTTTTTTAAATTTACCTTTTTGTTCTTCCTATGGTTTCGGCGGATTATCTTTAATTACCATTGAACCCTTGATATATCAACAAAACATTGTTTGGCAGTTTTTAATTTTAGCCACCGTTCTTTCAACTCTGGAATTCATCCTTGGTTTTTTATCCTCAAAATTTTGGCAAAAACGTTTTTGGGATTATTCAAAAAGACCCTTTAATCTAAAAGGTCACACCGATCTTGAACATGCGATTTATTGGGGCGGTTTGGGAATTATTTTTCTAAACGTCTTTCAACCTTGGCTTTTAAAAATTCTTTTATCGTAACCCCGCGATTAAAGATTCCAATCCGACCTCATCGTCTAACGTTTAGAACGCGGGCTTTTCAAACCTGTATCAGTTCAATTATCGATAAGGTCACCAAAAAACCACCATCTTTAAAGATGATGGTTTTTTGTTAAGTATTACTTTTAACTTTTTCTTTTTAACACCTCTTCAATTACGTCACATTCATATTGTGCGTGTCTTGAAAACCCATTACCCTCCCCATATTGTCCATCGTATTCTTCCTTGTCTCCTTGCCTGGATTCAAGAAACCTCCTAAGTTCATCGGCACTTTTTCTATCAAGAGACAAACCATAACTCTCTCTCCATTTTTCGTAACCTTCTTTGCTTTCACCTGGCAGCACAAATGGTGATACCACACCCGCTTGTTGATCGGGGGATCTTTCTGACATAATAAAATATATTATTAACCAGCCGAGCATTATCGCTCCATTTATGATATAATTATGGCATAAAAAAAGTGGAACCATGCCATATGCAAACAAAAATAAAATTTCAGGCGTTGCCTTCAGAGGTGCGTGCCGATAGAAGAAGATTGGCCTTTAAAAAAATGGATGAGGGTTGGAGAAAAAAAGAAGTTGCCGATTTGGTTGAAGTACACAACAAAACCATTGAAACATGGATAAGAAACAGAAAATTTCTGGAAGACAACGCATTTCAAGAACACAAACGCGGGAGAGAAAAGGAAGAACAGAAAATTCTCACCCAAACACAGCAGACAGAAATTTTAAACGCCATAAAAAACTCCACGCCGGACAAAGAGGGTATAGAATATTTTCTTTGGTCGCGAAAAGCCGTACGGGAATATATAGAGAAGAAATATCAAAAAACTTTAGCACCACAAACAATCAGTGATTACACCAAAAGATGGGGACTCTCCTCACAAAGACCAAAAAAGCAAGCCACTGAACAAAATGAGGAAAAAATACGAATATGGTTGGAAAAAGAATATCCGAAAATTCAAAAACAAGCCAAGAAAGAAAATGCCGAGATTCATTGGGTAGATGAAACTAATATCAACCTCAATACAAATTATCAAAAAACCTACGCCCCAAAAGGCAACACGCCAATTGCTAGAATACCTGCTAAAAAACAATCGTTTTCGCTAGTCTCCTCGGTGACCAACCAAGGCAAAATGCGTTACATGGTATATAAAGGCGGTATGAACATAGGACTTTTCATAAAATTTTTAAAAAGACTCTCTAAAGATACTGACAAAAAAATATTACTCATACTGGATAACCTGAAAGTACACCACGGGAAGAAAGTGCAAAGTTGGGCAAAAGAAAATAAAGATAAAATTACTCTTTTTTTCCCTGCCACCATATTTTCCCCAAGGAAATCCTGACGAATTTTTGAATAACGACATTACCCAAAATATTCATCGAAAACATTTTCCCAAAAACGAAACCGAGCTAAAAAGAAACATACACACATTTATGAAGTCGATACAAAAAAGACCCAAAAGAATTCAATCTTACTTTCAAGTCAAAAGCGTTCAGTATGCTTTGGAGTAGAATTGCTCGGCTGGTTAATAATAATTACTTAATCAGCATAGATCATCTAAATCTCAGAGTCAAACTTAGTCAAAATAAACTTAAAATCACTTCTAAACTCCATTTATCAACTTCTCATTACCAAAAAAATGAATTATAATGTAAACAACTTTTCCAAATTTCAATTTTAAAAATTATCATTTCAGATTCAAAAATCCGATCCCCCAACGCCCCCTCGGCCATAGCCTGGCCTACAGGCGAGGCTCCAACGCCCCTCGGCCATAGCCCCTCGGGCGTTGCCCTATGGACAGAGCCGGCCTACAGGCGAGGCTAAACGCCCCAAACCAAATAACCCCCTCCACCCAATATGTTCCACCTTCCCTTCCTCCTCATCTCCCTAACCATGTTTTTCATCTGGTCAAGCCTTTTGTTTTTTGGCCAAAAAACTCGGCGTGAACAAATTATTATGAGCGTGGCTGGTTTGGTTCTGACTCCAGCCATACTTTTGGTGGCCGCGGCCGATTATCGAGCGGCCGGATCTTTAACCAGCGGTTTTGTCGGCATTGAGGATTTAATTTTTGCTTTCTCGTTCACTGGTGTAGCCGCCGTGGTCTACGAAGTTATAATTGGTCGACGTTTAAAACCTATTCGTCGCAACCACCTGGGCGGTCGACAGCCTTTGCACTGGCTAGCCACTTTGGTTATAGTCCTTGGCGCCTGGGCGGCCATTTCTTTTGCCGCCATGTTGCTTTTCCCAATTGGTTCAATCTATTGTTTCATGATTGGCGCTTTAATGGTTGGCACTTACATCATTGCCGATCGACACGATCTTTTGGTCGACGCTATTTTTTCCGGACTCTTTATGGCTGTTTTAGTCTTCGGTTTGGAACAACTTTTCTTTGTCCACCTTTTCCCTATCGAGGCTAGCGCCCTTTGGCAAACCGATCGGCTCTCCGGTCTTTTCATAAACGGAATTCCGGTTGAAGAAATCATTTGGATCTTAATCGTCGGCCTGACCATCGGACCGGTTTACGAATTCATCCGACATTATCGAATAAAATAATTAGTATGGACGACAATCAATTAACCACTGACGACGCTTCTTGGTTACCAGAACACGAGGGTCAACTTTCTATTGATGTTCTTGAAGATGACCAAAATGTTTACATCCGCTCGGCTGTCGCCGGGGTCAGTGCCGAAAATTTGGATATTACTGTGACTCACGATACAGTAACCATCCGCGGCAAACGCCACCACGCTTGCGACACCTGGGCCAGCGCCACGGTTCACCTAGAGGAATGCTACTGGGGCGCCTTTTCGCGTTCCATCGTCCTACCCAGCCACGTTCGCCCAGAAGCCGCCGATGCAGTCATGAAAAATGGTATTTTAACCATCACTATTCCAAAAACCGAATCAGCCGCTGAGGTCGATGTAATTGAGTGGTAATTTATGAATAGTTCTGAAAAATTTGGACCTCCGCAAATTGTAACAAAATTCGATTCTGAAAGATCCGAACCCGGTCAAACTAAATTAGAACAAAAACCAGAATCAGTTGAAGCAAAACCGAGACCTGATTTAGTGGCAAAATATTCATTATTCAAAGAAAAACTTCAACCGAAAGCCGATATTGTTTATCACCCTTGCGGCAGCAACGACATTTCTCCATCTGTAGTTTTTCCTGACAGCCGAGTTATTTACGTTGATATTGACGAAAACGCTGTTGAGGCTTTGAAAAAAAGTGGAGTTGAAGCCCATGTCGCTTCGGCATTAGATTTTAATCCTGGCAATGTCGATGTCTTGATTCTTTTAAACCCAACCATCAGCCCAGACGCTCCGGCTTCACACGTCGTTCAAGGCGGTTTTATTTTAGGCAACGACTACCACAACACCGCAACAAACCTACGTGGCAATGGTCAATATCAATTACGAGGAATAATCAGAAAGTCGTCGGATCGGAAATTAATTTTTGACACTGAAAATACTGAAGATTACTGGAAAGAAATAGAGACTGAAGAAGAATTTCAAAAGGCACCTCCTAGCTTTACTACAGCAAATTACGAAACAGCTTCTCGTATAGTAAAAGCGGTAACTGGTAAAAAGGAAAACATTCTTGCGGAATATAGAAAAATCATCGAGATGGCAAAAGAACAAAACCGAAGTTTAAATGCCAAAATGCTTGCCAAAAACCCGGAAATCGCATATCTTTTACAAAATCCGGATACAGCAACAGAACTTCTATTTAATTACAAAGAAGAGCAACACGTTTTAGCCGTTGGCTTGCCTAGAAAAAAAGGCACCGCAGATGACATTTTTGTTTTTCAAAAAAAATAATATGAATTTAGAAAAATTAAAAGACGATCTTTGTGCACCGCCTGAAAATAAGCAGGTGTTTTCTAAACCTTTAAAAATCGGTTTGATTGTCGGAGTCGTGGTAATCTTTATCGGTTACGCCGGCGCTTTTGTTTGGGCGCAATCTTATAACCATCGTCTAGCCCCCAATGTCTGGATCGGCAACGTCAAAGTTGGTGGCGGAGACTTTGAAACAGCTAAACAAACCATCAACGCAACGGTCGACAAAATACTTCTCGATGGTATCCAACTTTCAGTCGATGGAAAACTCGGCACTGTTCCACTCTCACCAGTCGGCTCCGAAGTTGGTGACTATGTTATTTTTGATGTAAACAACGTAATCGACTCAGCCACCAAACTCCATCACTCCACGACTCCATCACTCCAACCCTTCACTCTCCTCTATTCTTTGACCCACAAATCCCATCTACAAATTCCGATTCAGATTAATGAGAATCAGTTAAAATCTGCCGTTCTAAATACCTTTCCTGGCAGCATCCAACCAGCCACCAACGCCGGTTTTGCTTTTGCAAAAACTGACGAGGTTTGGAAAGCTTCAGTCACGCCTTCGGCTTCAGGTTTAACTATTCCTACCGACGAATTTTTTACTCGCCTTCAAACACTACTTGCCAATCTTGATCCTCAGCCAATCGTCCTCTCTCGAAGCAATGAAGAACCAACAATTAAAGAGCCCACGGTTTCCCAACTTTTAGTCTCAGCCGAAAATACTATTGCCGCGGCCCCGTTTACTCTTACTTATAATGATCAAACCTGGAACCTCGAGGCCGAGACTTTAATTTCAGCTCTCAAACCAGCTCTCGATGAAAATAATCAGCCAGTGCTTTCAGTCTCGGTTGATGGTTTAAAAACTCTACTCGATGAAATTGCCACCACAGTTGAAAAACCAACAATGGATGCTCGGCTGACCATGGAAAACGGACGAGTCACAGAATTTCAAGGCAGCTCAAACGGCATATCTATTGATCGCGAAGCCACGGTTTTGGTTTTAAGCAAAATTATAAACGAGGCAGCTCAGTCTGGAATTAAAACTTCTGAATTAGTTATTCAAACCGTTGAACCGACTATCAAAATGGAAAGTGTGAACGATCTTGGCATTAAAGAAGTTCTTGGTGTCGGAATTTCTGATTACAGCAACAGCCCAACCAATCGTATAAAAAATATTAGAAATGGCGTTCGACTTTTAAACGGTCTACTCATTAAGCCGGGCGAAGAATTTTCCTTAATTTCGGCCCTTAAACCGATTACCCTTGATAATGGCTATTTATCAGAATTGGTGATTAAAGGTGACAAAATCGAACCAGAGATTGGTGGTGGCTTATGTCAGATTGGCACCACCGCCTTCCGGGCCGCCATGAATTCCGGTTTGCCAATCACCGCTCGCAACAACCATTCATTGGTCATTAATCACTATGTCGATCCGATCAATGGCAATCCGGGTACCGATGCCACAATTTACGATCCTGCACCGGATTTAAAATTTATTAACGACACCGGCAATTACATTCTCTTTCAAGCCGAAATGGACGAAACCAACTCCCTGCTTTATTTCAGTTTTTGGGGCACGTCTGATGGCCGAAAAGGTTCCTATCCGCCACCAACTTTAATTCGTTGGATTGGGGTTGGTCCGGAACAAGTAACCGAAACCACCGATCTTGAACCGGGTGTTAAAAAATGTCAGAACGCCTTTGTTGGAGCTGATGCAACTTTCACTTACACCATCGAAAAAGCCGATGGTACAAAAACCGAAACAGTTTTCGATTCTCATTATCGTCCATTGCCAAAAATTTGTTTGCTAGGAGTTGAAAAACTTACCGAGCCGGTAGTCGAAGGAACAGAGGCGGTGGAACCGGTTGAGGGTACGGTGCCCGAGGTGATTCCAGAAGTTGTCCCGGAACCAATCGTACCGGTTACCGAATAAAAAAATAAAGTAGGGAACAAAAATCTTTGTTCCCTACTTTATTTTATCCACACACCAGCCTTGCACAATCTGACAGAAAAGATACTATCAAACCAGCCCGCAGATGAATGGTTTCCATTCCCTTTCGGGTCAACAACAAAAAGAAAAGGAAAGCTCATTTAAAAAAAAATGAGCAAAAGAAAAACCCCTCTTCGCTACATTGGATGTAGCTACGAAGGGGTCAATCGTTGTCGTGAAGAAACTGCAGGCAAGAAATTTCAAATAAGGATTGGACGAGTCGAAACCCGGACATCCGGATCTGAAATTCCATGCTTGTCGTGCCTGCAGGTTCCTTATGGCAACGATGGTGCCCACTAACAAAGGTGGGCTTTTCTATTTCCAAGACGACGGGATATCTTAACTGATTAAAATGATCCTGTCAAGGCCTAAAACTAGGCTTTTTTAATGACTTTGTCCACCAGACCGTATTTCAGCGCCTCTTCGGCCGTCATAAAATTATCACGATCCGTATCACCTTCAACCTTCTTAAGTGGCTGGCCGGTATGCGTCGCCAAAATCTGATTTAAACGATCTTTGGTCTTTAAAATTCGTTCAGCGTGGATTTTAATATCAGTCGCTTGACCTTGAAAACCACCGAGTACTTGGTGAATCATGATCTCGGAATTCGGCAAAACAAAACGCTTACCCTTAGCTCCGGCCGCAAGCAGCACAGCGCCCATTGAAGCAGCCATGCCAATGCAAATCGTTGAGACATCAGACTTCACATATTGCATCGCGTCGTAGATAGCCAAACCCGCTGTCACTGAACCACCTGGAGAATTGATATATAATTTAATGTCCTTGGTCTTATCCTGACTTTCCAAAAACAATAATTGAGCGATGACCGTATTGGCCACCGAATCATCAATCTCTGTCCCAAGAAAAATAATTCGATCTTTTAAAAGTCGAGAATAAATATCGTAGGCACGTTCGCCATAAGTGGTTTTTTCGATGACGGTTGGAATTAAAAATGACATAGGATTATTTTTAAGGTGATTGTGGGTGGTTATTGTGAAGGTTATTGAGCTAGAAAAAACAGGATCCCGACCACCAATCCAATAAAAGTTATTCTCCTTCCTTCGCTGTCACGGCGGGGGAAGGTTGGCCGTGCTCTCCCGTAGCCCAGCGAAAGAGGGGATGGGGGCTGATCAAGTTTACCACTAAACCACCGTTTTTTCCATTTTCCAAGCGCCGTTATCACTAGGCATCAGACGTGTGTTCGGAATAGTAAAACCAGCGGCTTTTGTGTGTCCGCCGCCACCATTAGCTCGGGCGATTACGGCCACATCCCCGTTATGAGTACGCAGACTGATTTTGACTCCGCCCTCCCTATTCTCTCGCATCACACAAATCGTATCGTGGTCGACAACGCTTTGCAAAAAGTTTGAAAGACCATCGACGTCCTCCTCGCTGACTTCAAAAGTCTCAAAATCGTTCAAGGTGATACAGGTGGCAATCGCTTGGTACTCCTCATGGAACCACAGTCGTTCAAGAGCAATGCCCCACAAACGCAGGGCTGGAATGGAACGATTTTTTAAAAGCAATCTAATAGCCTCACCGCCACGAGCGCCGGCCAGCAAAAGTTCTGAAGCACTAATAAGTGCGACAGCCGAAGTGGCGTCGTTGGAAAAAGCCGTGGTATCAAAAATCAAACCGCAAAACAAACAAGTAGCCACCTCGTGGTTAATTTCAATTTTATTTTCTTTAAAAAAACGATGAACGATCTCGCAGGTGGCCGGGGCCTTGATATCAACTAAGTGTAGATGACCGAACTTGGGATTAGTGATGTGATGATCAATGTTCAAAACTATCGGTTTGACACCGGACAAGCGACCAATAACTTTCTCGATGTATTCAGCATCAGAACAATCAAAACTCACCACCACATCAGCCGAAATTTTCTCTAACTCAGCCGCCTCAAAAAAACATAAATCCTGATGCGGCAACAAACGATATTTTTCCGGAATCGGTTCGGATAAAAAAATCTTGACTGGTTTGCCAAGTTGCACCAGATAATCGGCCACAGCCAAAGCTGAGCCTAAAGAATCGCCATCCAACCTTTCGTCCGCGACAAGCAGTGGCCGTTCGGCCGCGATGAGCTTTTCGTGCATTTGTTCTAAGACTGAATAGCCCATAAAGTGAAGGGTGGAGTATATCGGATTGGTTGGATTGGGTCAAGAGGACGAATATTACGGCCCCCACCCCAACCCTCCCCCGCGTGAGGCATGCGAAGGAGGGAGAATTAATTGATCATAAAAAAAGGATTCCTCCCTCTCCTGTACGCCACGTACGGGGGAGGGCTGGGGTGGGGGCAGAACAAAATAAAAAAAACCGGACTCGTGAGCTGACGTGTCCGGGGTGAAGGAGTGAGTCCTTCAAAAGAACTAGAACTTCTTGGTAAAGACCGCCGCTGCAGCAGCCGTTGTCACCACCGAAGCGCCGGCGAGACCGAGGTTCAAACCCCGAAGGGTTCGATATCTACCTTCGTCGTCCGCTACCGGGTCTTCCAGCAATGGCTTGCCGGCGAAGTAGGTGGCCGTGCTTCCACCGGCGAGAAGCGCACTCGTCACAAGGAGGCTGATGGCCAGTGGGCGATGGAGCTGTTTTTCCTCGGTCGGTCTCGGGGAAGGAATGTCGAGAGGAATGGCTGCGGTAGATGGCGAGAGGACAAGCAAAACCTTCTCGCTACCTAGCGTCGACGAGACACTGATGGCTTCAGCTCCCAATTCATTCACTATGAACCGTTCCAATTCCACAGAGCTGATCGTTCTATTCCCGTCGAGATCGGCTTCACCACCAAGACCGGCGGTAACAACCACCCCAAAGACAGGTTGGGCAATCCCTGGAACTGAAACAGGAACAAAATCTAGAGCGGGAGCTATAACAAATGTGTTTGTCAGACCGTTCCAGATTTGGGCGTCAGGGCCAATCAACAGTAATCCATCGACGGTACCGGTGTGCGTCGTATCTGTCACAACGATCAACGACACTGTGTCAGGAACGTTGTTCTTAATCACCTCGACCAAACCGGACATTTGAATTCCTCCGGCCTCGATTCCACTCCCGGTGAGCTCGGTACCCCAAGGAATTAACCACGGATCTTCGGCGTCACCACCGATCACTGGACAGGAAATGAAGACGAGTACCTTGTCACAGTCGCCTGTCGCCAACTCTTGTGGAAGGGTCGCAGCAAACACCGCCTCGATCGCCGCCTTGGTGGCGGCCTCATCGACCAACTCGTGAACCTCATATCCGCCTTCTCGTAGCTCCGCAGCCACCTCAGCGGCGTGACTCACGACTTGCGGGATGGTTGGCGGCGAGATACCGACGACCACAGCCACGTCCTTGGCCTCAGCCGAGAACGAAACGAGGAGAGCGGTGGCAGCTAGAACCACGAACGCGAAAAAACGGTAAGCGGACATGAAGACCTCCGGAAAAATCCGAGAAAACGAAAGGTTTTTCAAGCTGTGCCATCACTGTTTTATAGCTAAAATGACCTTTTTGTCAAGTCAGCTATATTTCTGTTACAATACTTTCATTATGTATCTTGCCAAACTTGAAATTCAAGGTTTTAAAACCTTTGCCACCAAAACCACTCTTGTCTTCCCTGGCGCTAAGGGATTAAGGCATGCGGTCACAACAATTGTCGGTCCGAATGGCTCAGGCAAATCTAACCTGGCCGATGCTATCCGCTGGGCTTTGGGCGAGCAAAGTCTTAAACTTTTGCGTGGCAAACAATCTGAGGATGTTATTTTTTCCGGTTCGGTTGGCAAGGCTCGCTCGGGTTTTGCTGAAGTTAGTTTAACCTTCGACAACAGCGATCACACCATGCCGGTCGATTTTACCGAAGTGGTCATTACCAGAAAATTATTTCGCGACGGTGATTCCGAATATTTAATCAACGGCGCCACCTCGCGTCTCGCCGACATTCGTCTCATGCTGGCCGAAGCCAACGTTGGTCAACAATCCTACTCAGTCATCGGACAGGGCATGGTTGATCACATTTTGGTGGCCACACCCGAGGAACGCAAGGCTTTTTTTGATGATGCTATGGGTGTTAAACCTTTGCAGATCAAAAGACATGAAGCAATTTTAAAACTTCGACGAACAGCTGAAAATCTTTCCGAGGTTAAAATGCTTTTGCAAGAAATCGAACCACGCCTCAAAAGTCTTAAACGTCAAGCTTCACGTTTAGAAAAGCGCGGCGCCTTGGAAATCGAAATCAAAGATTTGCGTCGTCGCTATTACGGAAATTTATGGTGGAATTTGCACGACCAAATTATTATCGTTCGCGAAAAACAAGAAAAATCTGAATCAGTAGTAGCTCGGGCAATTGAACGAGTAAAAAATCTGGAAGAAAAAGTCTCAGCCAAAGAAATCGAAGAAAATGCCAAGGAAAAAACTGACGATGGTTTGGCACCATTACAAAAAGAATATCAAGAAACTCAAAGAGAACGTTCTAAACTTCGCGACGAAGAATTTTCGGTTGAACGACAGATTGAATTAACCAAAGTCAAAGCCGAAACCACTTGGGCACCGCTTTCGCTTTCCAAAATTATCGAGGAAGTTGAGCTTATCTCGACCGCCCAAAAAAACATTGTCGTTTCTTTACGTTCAATTACTTCTTTGGAGGAAGTAACAAAATTGGCTGATGAGGCGGAACTTATGTTTGATCGTTCAGCCAAGCTGGTCGGTCGTTTACAAAAACCGATTCCGACCGAAGCCAAACCAGATCCTATCCTGCTGGCCAAACGCGATGAAATTCACGAGGCTCGAGTTAAAGTCGAAACCAAACTGACCGAACTCGAAAAAGCCATCAGTGCTTCAGCCAGCCAAGAAAAAACCGATCGTACCGAACTCTTTGCCATGCATCGTGAACTCCGTCAGGTTGAGGAGGAGAGGCATCGCATCGAAGCCAACTGGCACGAAGCACAAATTGAACTGGCTCGTCTTGAAGAACGCGAAAAAAATCTCGATCGCGAAATTCAGGAAGAAATGGGCGAAGACGCCATGACACCAAAAGCCAATCGACCGGCTGTTACTGAAAGTGTCGAATCTTTATATCCAGAAATTCAACGCTTGCGTTATCAATTGGAATTAATCGGCGGTATTGATCCGGAAACCATTAAAGAATATCAGGAGACCGAATTGCGCTTCACTTTTCTTTCCGAACAAGTCGACGATCTGGAAAGAGCGGTCAGAGATACCGAAAAAGTCATCGACGAACTCGATGGAAAAATTCGGGAACAGTCGGACGAGGCCTTTAAAAAAATCAACCGCGAGTTTGAACACTTTTTCAAAATTCTTTTCGGCGGCGGTTCTTGCGAACTCGTCAAACTCACGGTCGAAGATTTGAAAACTGAGGAAGGCGATGTCGCCCTCGATCGAACAATGGCCGAGACAGCAGAAACCGAACAAGCTAAGGAAGAAAAACCAATCTTCAGTGAAAAAAAAGACCGCGTCATTGGTGTCGACATCTATGCCACGCCGCCAGGCAAAAAACTCAAATCACTCAATCTGCTCTCCGGCGGCGAACGAGCCCTCACCTCCATTGCTCTTGTCTCAGCCATCATGGCCATCAACCCAGCCCCATTCGTCGTCCTCGACGAGGTTGATGCCGCCCTCGACGAATCCAACACTGTCCGCTTCGCTTCAATCCTCGACGAACTCGCCAAACTCACCCAATTCATTGTCATCACCCACAATCGCGCCACTATGGAAAAAGCCGATGTGCTCTATGGTGTGACCATGGGTGAAGAAGGTATCAGCAAAGTTTTGTCGGTGCATTTGGAAAACGTGTTTGGCGACGGCGGATCGGCAAGACGATAATTTTAAAAAAATAAATGTAGAGACGCCCAAATTGGACGTCTCTACATTTATTTTTTTCATTACAACACGGCTTTCAAAAACTGCCCAGTAAAACTGCCTTTAACTTTCGCTACATCTTTCGGTGTTCCTTCGGCCACCACCAAACCGCCTTTATTTCCACCGTCTGGTCCCATGTCAATAATCCAATCGGCGCCTTTAATAACATCCAAATTGTGTTCGATGATCAAAACCGTATTACCCTTATCGGCCAAACGATGAAGAACATCGAGGAGTTTTTTGATATCGTCGAAATGAAGACCGGTTGTTGGTTCGTCGAGGATGTACAAAGTTTTTCCAGTCGCCCGACGTGAGAGCTCAGTGGCCAGTTTGACGCGTTGAGCTTCACCGCCGGAAAGCGTGGTGGCTGATTGGCCGAGACGCATGTAACCAAGACCGACCTCGCGAAGGATACTGAGTTTGTCGGAGATGGCTGATTGATCGGAGAAGAAGCGATAAGCCTCTTCGATCGTCATGTCCAAAACATCGGCGATATTTTTTCCTTTATAATGAATCTCGAGCACCTCGGCATTATACCGACGACCATGACATTCGGGACACTCGGCGTAAACGTCTGGCATGAATTGCATTTCGATGCGTTGAAGTCCATCACCACCGCAAGGTTCGCAGCGGCCGCCGCCTTTTACATTAAAACTAAACTTACCAGCATCAAAACGACGCAGTTTGGCTTCTGGCACCTCGGTGAAAAGATCGCGGACACCGGTAAAGAGACCAGTGTAAGTCGCCGGATTAGAACGTGGGGTTCGACCAATCGGCGATTGGTCGATGGCCACGATTTTATCCAAGTTTTCCAAACCAAGAATCTTTTCGTGTTCGGCCGGCAAAGCTTTGGCCCGATAAAAATGACGTTCAAGAGCTTTGGCCAAGATTTCCAAAATCAAAGTTGATTTACCAGAACCGGAAACACCAGTCACACAAGTAAGTGTGCCGAGCGGAATATCCACCGTGACATTTTTTAAATTAAAAGCTTGGGCCCCCACGATGGTTAATTTTTTTCCACTGCCTTTTCTAACCTTGGCTGGCACCGGAATTACTTTTTTACCGGAAAGATACTGACCAGTTAAAGATTCTTTTTCTTTTATAATATCTTTGATTGTTCCTTCGGCAATAATTTCACCACCATAAGCCCCGGCGCCTGGACCAACGTCAATGATCCAATCCGCCTCGCGCATCATAGCCGCATCGTGTTCAACTACAATCACACTGTTGCCTAAATCACGAAGTTTTTTAAGAGTTGTAATAAGTCTTTCATCGTCACGAGGATGCAAACCAATGGACGGCTCATCTAAAATATAAATAACACCAGTGAGTCCGCTGCCGAGCTGAGTGGCTAAACGTACTCGCTGAGATTCACCACCAGAAAGCGTCATGGCACTGCGATCGAGGGTCAAATAGCCAAGACCGACATCGAGTAAATTTTGAATGCGACCGCCAACTTCCTTGGCGACTCGTTCCATAACTTCCTGCTCCACACCACTCAACCCGCAGCAACACCGTTCTTTACTCTTTAGTCCGTGTTTACCTGGCGCATAAGCTTTAAAAAAGACAGCCAAATCTTCTAGTGGTTTATTAACAAAATCAGCTATAGAAAAATCCAAAACTTTAACGGCCAAAGACTCTGGTTTCAACCGTTGACCGCGGCAAGCCGAACACAAAAGCGTTCGCATGTAACATTCCAGTTCGTGGCGGACATAATCCGAATCGGTTTCTTTGTATTTTTTCTCGAGCAAGGCCAAGACACCCGGAAAAGTTATGGTCTGACCATCTAAATCATAAATTTCATCGCCTGTGCCCTCGAGAATGATTTTCATTTTTGCGGCTGGAATTTTTTCTACTGGCAAACTGGTGGAAATCTTATGGCGACGACCGACTATTTCCAAAAGTTTCATTTGCGTCGCTGAATTTCCAGCCGCTCGCGACCAAGGACGAATTGCACCTTCGTCGAGTGTTAGACGTTTGTTGGGAATAATTAATTCTGGTTCAAAAACCAATTTAACTCCCAAGCCAGTACAATCAGGACAAGCACCGTGTGGCGAGTTAAAGGAAAATGAACGAGGTTCTGGTTTTGAAACGCTCATTTGGCATTCGGGACAATAAAAAGCTTGAGAAAACAAACGATCTTCGCCATCATTTTCCAAAACCACATTGACCACACCATTACCATATTCCAAAGCCTTACCGACAAGTTCCTTAATTTTTTGTGGGGTGAATGGAACCTCGGGTGCCAAAGCTCCGATTAACAAATCGATAGAATGCGGCTTGGTTTTATCTTTTCTCATGCCGATTGCCTCTTCGGTGTCCATAAGAATACCGTTGAAACGTACAGATTTGAAACCGGAATCCAAAGCAGTTAAAAGGACTTGCTTGTGTTCGCCTTTTTGTTCATGAACGATTGGGGCAAAAAGATAAACCAAACTTTTTTCACGAAGTTTATTAACCGCAACAGCGATTTGATCAAGAGTTTGTTCCTTAAGTTCGCGCTGACATTTTGGACAATGAGGTTGGCCGATGCGCGCAAAAAGAATTCTGAGCGCATCATAAATCTCGGTCACTGTACCAACTGTCGAACGTGGATTGTGTGAGGAAGATTTTTGGTCAATCGCCACAGTTGGCGAGAGACCGGAAATTTCATCAACATCGGGTTTATCCTGCAATTCCAAAAACTGACGAGCGTAAGACGACAACGATTCCATAAAACGACGTTGACCCTCGGCATAAATCGTATCAAAAGCCAAAGAAGATTTTCCTGAACCGGACAGACCGGTAATAACTACAAAACTGTTTTTAGGAATATCAACATCGATATTTTTTAAATTATGGACCCGAGCGCCACGCACGGCAATGACATTTTTGTTCATAGCTAATCGAAATTACAAATCTCAAATTCCAAATCCCAAATAAATATCAAATCCCAAATTATAAATACACAAAAACTTATTGAAACCAACGGCTGTTTTTCACTTTTTGATTTTGTGAATTACCCTGTGGGATCGCCGAGGCGGCGAACACCACAGGGCGTCGATATTAATTTAGTTCGAAGAGTTTTAATTGTTTAACGTCTTCTTTTCGGCCTTGCTTTTCGATGTACCGTTCAATAATTTTTCTGTCT
>JAZDHJ010000009.1:0-3704 GCA_043805995.1 Candidatus Uhrbacteria bacterium | reverse complement strand
TAAATAATGAACAATACGAAAATTTAGAAAACAAAAGAAGACTAAGTGAATTTTTTATCCAAAAAACAATCGACAAATTCACCCAAAAAACCACTGCCCGCCCCAACTTAAAACCCCCTGCAACCCCTTAAACCCCTTCCGTCCCCTCCAACTCACCCCAATATGACCTACCACCTCATCACCTTCGGTTGCCAAATGAACCACTCCGACGCTGAGCGAATGGAAACCATTTTGCAGGGTTTGGGTTTGCAGGTAACTGATAAAAGGGAAGAGGCGGATTTGATTATTATCACCACTTGTTCCGTCCGCCAGTCAGCCGAGGATCGGGTTTACGGTTTAGCTCAGCAGTTGAATAGGCTCAAGACTAAGAATCCACGTCTCCTTATCGGTGTCACTGGTTGTATGGCCGGTCGAGATTTAGATGGAAAAATTAGAAAGCGTTTGTCTTTTGTCGATTTATTTTTTCCAGCCAAGGATATGGTTTGGCTGCCAAAAATGATCGCTGAAAAGTGGCCAGATGTGCAATTTAATTTTTCTTGCGATGATGATTATCTTTTAGTTAAACCTCAATACCACACCAAACACAAAGCCTTCGTGACCATTCAAACCGGTTGCAACAAATTTTGTTCCTACTGCGTTGTGCCTTACGCCCGGGGTCGGGAAACCAATCGTTTGGCGGCTGATATTTTGTCTGAGATAAGAAATTTGGCGGCTGACGGTTGTCTTGAAGTCACACTACTCGGCCAAGCCGTGAATACTTATCGAGCGGCCGATCCTGAAAGTTTTTCGGCGACCAATCCTTACAAAGATCATTTTGCGGCTTTACTTTGGGAGATTGATAAAATTCCCGGAATCAAAAGAATCCATTACACCGCGCCATATCCTAATCACATGACTGATGAGGTTATTGACGCGCTCGCTTTGCCGTCTCAAGTTAATTTTCTCCACCTACCAGTCCAATCCGGTGACAACGAGATGCTTCGTCGGATGAATCGCCGTTACACTCGCGAGGAATACCTTGAGATTATCAAAAAAATCAAAGCTCGGGTTCCGGACATTGCTCTCGGCACTGATATCATCGTCGGTTTTTCTGGTGAGACCGATGAGCAATTTGAGCAGACCATGAGTTTGTTCCGCGAGGTCGATTTTGATATCAGCTATCACGCTCGTTACTCGTCTCGTTCTGGAACCTTAGCCGCCAAGATTTTTCCTGATGATGTCTCGAGAGAGGAAAAAGAACGTCGTTGGAAAGCGGTTCAAGATTTGATGGTTGAAACGACGCTCAGAAAAAATCAAAAATTTGCCGGTCAAATTGTCAGCGTCCTCGTCGACCGTTGCGAGCAGGGTATCTGTTGGGGCAATACCAGAGAAATGAAACTCGCCAGTTTTCCAGGCACGCCAGACTTGGTAGGGAAGATAGTTGAGATGAAGGTGGAGCGGCCGGATGTTTGGGTGTTGTTTGGACGGGTGGGATGAGCTGTCGGGCCATGGGCTACATGGGCTTTTTTTCTCCCGTCTGTCAGCCTGAGTCAGTCTTCGATAGGCCTCAGACCATGAGCCCTGTCGAACGGAGAAGGATCTTCGTCGTGTGACTTTCTCTAAAATAAAAAATCGCTCGATCTTTGCAGACGAGCGATTTTTTTTGGTTTATTTTTTATCGAGAAAGCCAACCTTTGAATTTACCCCACAAACCCTTAGGTTTTTCTGGTTGTGTTGGGGCGGCTTCTGGTGCGACAGGAGCGGCGGCGGCTGTGATAGCGGCTTTTTCGGCATCAAGTCTTTGAGTCAATTCGGCTCTTTCTTTTTTTAGGGATCGAATATCGTCTCCAAGATCAGCAAATTTTTCTTCATCTGTCTCTTTTACTCCACCTTCATTTAAACTATCAAATTCTGCTTCTTTTGCGGCGAGTTCTTTGTTAACAGTTTCTAGATCTGTTAGGATTTGTCCTATTTCTAACTTGCGAGCACTAGCTTCTTTAGAAATTCTTTGTGAAGTTTCGTTAGCCGTGGCTGTTCTGGCATCCTCCCATTGCTTGGCCAATAAATCTCTAACTGTGGTGTCAGGAGTTCCGCCCGTGGTTTCTCTTGAGACTCTAAGACCCCGATCGCCAGACAGACGTCCTGTTGATGATGCAAAAAATGTTTCTGGATTGTTTACATCGACACCAACTCTTGATAATTCGGCGCCCATGGTCGAACGTAGAGTAGCGCCTTCACCAACTGCGGTGGCAAGATTAACGTAGGATTGCATTATTTTTCTTACGTCTTTTGGTTTGGCATAGGCGATTGCATCGGCTAATTCGGCAAAAGTATTAATTGCTCGACCTTCGGCACTAACAAGAGGAGATAAATGCTCTTTTACCGGGCTTCTGTTGAATCTGGCTTGGACACCGTCAAAAATAGCCTTGGAATTATCAATTTGTCTTTGAACTTCTGAAGGAACCATGTTTTCTACACCAAGTGTGCCCATGGCCTTAAGGAAATCTTTGGACAAAGCCATGCCGATTTGTTCTTTTGAAGCTTCGGGAGCCACAGATCGCTGACGGACTTCTGGTTGTGCCCCACCATTAAAAGCTTTTTCAAAAGCTTCGTTTCTGGTGTCTTCAGCTATTTTTTTTGCTTCGTCAGAATGGGCGTAAATGTCGTTTTCTGCTTCAGCTGTTTGCCAGAGCTTTAATTCCTCTTCGTAATTAACCACCTTCTCGGCCAATTGTCGGGTCAGTGAGTCGTTTCTGTCTATGGTTGATTGTAACAATAAACCATTTGTTTCTTTTATAACAGCCTGTAACGATTTTACAGCTTGCTTTATTCTTTCATCGTCAGCCCTTTTTATTGAATCTTTGGTTTCATCAATATCAAAAGTTGGCTCAATTCTATTATTTCTAAATTCTTTTCGGGTTTCTTTTAAGACATTATCGACAGTTGGAAATTTTGCAATTTTGACGTCGAGGCTTTGTTCCTGTTGCGTTAGAGTTTGTAAAGTTTGTTCGAGTTCGGTTATTTGGCCTTCTAAATCAGCAGCGGCTTGAACCCGGCCCTTTTCGGAGGCACCTTTAAAGCCGGTTCTAAGAAAAGAGCCAAAACCACCTTTTGGCATTGGGCGTTGAGCAATGGCTAGGTTTTCTCGAGCTTCGGCTAATTTTGCTTCCATTTTTCTACGTGAATCAAAAAGTTCCTGCTTTTGATCCAATAAGGAACGAATAGAAGATTCAACCCGAGGAAGTTCGATTGCTTTTGGTTCCAACGAAGATTTTTTTTCTTCTAAATCCGCAGAAATTTCTTGATATTCATCATCAAGATCCTTAATTCTGTCTACGATTTTATTTTTAGCAGTCAGAGAACCTTTTTCAGCTTTTAGTTCTTTTAATTTAGCCTTAAGATCATTCACCTCTTGTTTGATTGAGACGAGGTCTTCTTCTAAATTTTTAATTTCTGAGGCGAGTTCTATTCGGCTAAGTTGCTCGGATTTTTTTGCAATGATCGGCTTTTTTTCGACCGGCGACTGCTCGGCCGGGTTATAAGCTAAATTGTCTTTAGACATATACAAAATTGATTAAGATTAAGTTACTCACCTTACGCACGCCACCCGTGACTCTGCCTCAACCGCGTAAGTTCATTCATACTGGATCTGATGGCACAAAGATACAGTTTGGACTTTAAGGCAAAGTGATTTAAACGAGTTTTTTTCTTAAGAAGTTCGAACT
>JAZDHJ010000008.1:0-10659 GCA_043805995.1 Candidatus Uhrbacteria bacterium | reverse complement strand
GAGCTTGAATTTAGCTTCAAAACAGCCTCTGTAAAGGCCTGAATACTCGTTGACAGTGTTTCTGGCTCATGGTTGCCATTACCGCCTATATGACACGTTTGCTGAACGACAATATGTGACATTTTTGTTGAGTGACAACATTTAACCGCGGGCGACAATGGCGGTAATACGGCCACCTTGTTTGTTGATTGGTTGTTCAACGCGCAAAGGGAAGTATTCTTCTAAAGCCTTAATAAAATTGGTAATAATCTCTTCGGCCAGGTAGGCATGGGCTTTTTCCCGGCCTCGGAGGACGATTTCTGGGCGAATCTTATCCCCACGTTCCAAGAATTTTTTAGCTTGAGCTTTACGAATAGTCAGGTCGTGTTCACCAATTCGGACAGAAAGACGGACGCCTTTAATATCGACTTCGTGAGACTGGACTTTTTGTTTTCTGACTTCTTTTTCTTTTTGATAACGAAATTGGCCGTGATCCAGGATTTTGGCCACCGGCGGTTCGGCTTTTGGTGAAACTTCGACCAAATCAAAACCACGCTCTTCGGCAATGCGAATAGCCTCGGCTGTACTTATAACACCAAGAGAAACATCGTTTTCGTCGACAACCCTAAGTTCAGGAGCGGTAATCTCCCGATTGGTTTTGTATTCTGGAATATCAAATTTAGGTTTTCGAACTCGATGACGGTGGATGCGCATAGTGTCTTGTTGAAAATTTCTGAATTTTCGAATTTTCGAATTTTCAAAAAAAGTAGAGGTTGATTATTTAATTAGTGAGATTATAGCGAAGTCTGGGTTAAAAAACAAGCGGTTGGGGTGGGTGGATCGAGGGGATAGGGGATAGGGGATAGGGAAGGAGGTTTATTGTTAGGTATTGGGTTGGGTGTTTTGAGTCTTGATTCCAGTGATTGGCCGACAGGCTATCTTCACCCCCCCCGATAAACAACCGAGCTACCATCCCTATCCCCTTTCCCCTATCCCCTCCGCCCCAACCGATATGTTATACTAACCCCAGTTATGGAAAACCTGGCTGTCAACAAGCGAGCGGAATATGACTATGACCTTCTTGAAACTTTTGAAGGTGGGCTTGTGTTAACCGGGGCTGAAGTTAAATCAGCCAAGGCTGGGCATATTCAACTCAAAGGGGCTTTCATTATGTTTCGTAATAACGAGATCTGGCTTAAGAACGCTTTAATCTCTCGTTACGAACCAGCTGGCCCGCAGGATTCGTATGATCCTTATCGTAATCGCAAAATACTTATTCGTCGTCGCGATATAAATAAATTGGTGGGCAAATTGAATACCCAAGGCTTGACTTTAGTGCCAATTAGGGTGTATCTTAATCGAAATCTAGTTAAGGTTTCTTTTGCTCTGGCTCGCGGAAAAAAGCAGTATGAAAAACGAGCAGTAATTAAAAAACGTGATATTGATCGACAGATTCGGGAGAAGATGTTGGAGTAGTGGAGTGGTGGAGTGGTGGAGTGGTGGAGTGGTGGAGTGGTGGAGTGGTGGAGTGGTGGAGTGGTGGAGTGGTGGAGTGGTGGAGTGGTGGCCTGTTCTTCACCTGTCATCCTGAGCCAGAGAAGGATCTCGCCACGTGATCCAGATTCAATAATAAACCTCCATCATTTGTCATTAGACATTATCCCGCCGGCAGAGGCTTTTGGCGGGATCCCGTCAAAATCCAATGTCGGCGGGAGAAGATGTTGGAGTAGTGGGGTGGGTTGGGACGAGGGGGTAAGTTTTTTTGGGCCTTAAAGGGCATTAAAGGGCTTTAAGGCATGGAAGATTTTTTAAGAAATAAAACTCCTTGCCCCTAATGCCCTTTAAAGCCCCATAACGCCCCAAACCCACCCCCCCCCCCACCCGATCCTTCGCCTCGTCTTTTTCCTCAAAAAAGGGAAACGATAAGGGGACTGATCGGGATCGATGGGAGCCTGCTGTCCGAATGTGCAAGCCGAGGATGTACCTTACCTCGTTAATCCTGGGTGCTAGAGAAGTAAATGCCAATCTCTTCTCAGAAGTTAAGACTGCCTTCGCGAAAGCGTTCTCAGTTCCTAGCTTTGTAGCGGTTGTTGCTTAATTTTTTAAGCTCGACCCATCCCTCTTCCTGACGTCTGATAAGGGAGACAGGGGTGTTATTTCTTCAGACTGGGTGTTCAGGTATCCGATCTCTGAATACTAAGAAAAGGCGACCGGCGCTGGGTTGCAAGTTTTGTCTTGCTTCGATTGCAACTCAGGCATATCCCAAGCAAGACTACGCTTGAAGAACCATTCGGATTGCGCTCACCAGACGAGGGTTCAATTCCCTCCAGTTCCACCATCCCCCTTCGTCCCGTCGGACGGGACTACGGTAGGGATGGTCAGATTATTGTTGTCGAGGTTGAAAGCAAAAACTTTGAAAAGAGATTTTCTGTTTCTAACAGCTCATCTTTTTTCAGAGTTTTTTGTTTCGTGCTATAATGGTATCGGAAATTTCAAGTTCCAAATACCAAATTCCCCCGCCTTTGTCCTGTCGAACAGGACTTCGGACGGGGTCCCGCCAAAGGCCACCGTCGGCGGGACAAATTTTAAAATTAAAAATCCTTCATTTGTCATTTGACATTTAACCTTTTGACATTCAACCAATATGCCTTCCCCTCGTTCTATCGATCAATCGCATACCATCTCGGTTTCTACCTGGACGATTTTGAAAGTCATACTCATGCTAATTGCTTTGGGACTTATTTGGGTTTTGCGTGATGTGGTGGCCATGATTTTTGTGGCTTTGCTTCTTTCGGCCCTTATCGATCCGTTTGCTGATTGGTTTGCTCGTCATCACATTCCCAGAGCTTTGGCTGTTATCTTGGTTTATATTTGTTTGCTGGGAATTGGTACCTCAGTCATTATTTTACTCGTGCCACCACTTGTGGCTCAGGTGCAGCAATTGGTAACTAATTTTTCTTCGATCGTCGAAAGTTTGATGGGGACAGTTAATCGTTTTCAAGCCGTAACAATTCAGTATGGTTTTGGTGAAAACTTTCAGTCTGGTTTGCAGGCGCTTGAATCAGGTGTTAGTAGTTCGGTTTCAGGAATTTTTTCTACGGTCACTGGTTTTTTTGGTAGTCTGGCGGCTTTAGTCATTGTTTTTGTTTTAACTTTTTACATGGTGGTGGAAGAAGATTCAGCCCGTCGTTTTTTTAAGAATATGGCGCCGGTTGAATATCAACCGTTTCTATCTGGCTTGTTTAATAAAATGCAAAAACGTATTGGCTACTGGTTGCGTGGTCAATTAGTTCTTGGTTTAGTTGTTGGGTTGGCCGTTTATGTCGGTCTTTTAATTTTGGGTGTGCCTTATGCCTTGCTACTCGGTTTGATTGCTGGTTTGCTCGAAATTGTTCCTTATGCTGGCCCAATGCTTGCGGCCGTTCCAGTCCTCATAATTGCTTTCTCAGTTTCACCGGTTAAAGGTATTTTGGCTCTCATTCTTTTCATCGTCATTCAACAAGTGGAAAATAATGTATTGGTGCCAAAAATTATGCAAAAGGCGACTGGTCTAAATCCGGTTGTGAGTATCGTGGCCATGCTAGTCGGTGTAAAATTCGGCGGTGTGACCGGGGCTCTCCTGGCCATACCAGTAGCTACCATGGCTTCGGTGGCTATCGAAGAATTATTTTCTGGTTTGTCAGAAAAAACTAAATAGATTTTTATGTTTAAACACCTTCATCATCGGTCTTGGTTTCCTTTTGTCATCGTGGCCTTGTCGCTAACTTTGATAGTTTTTATTGTTTGGGCTTACGTGGCCAGACAAAATAATCCAATGGCTAATTTTATCGAAGCACCGGCCGTGACCATGGATCAATATCAAAACGAAACTAGGCTCGTCATGAAAGATTTTTTTAATCAACTAACCGCCCAGGCTGACGATGCGACGCGTTTAGCTTTTGTTTCGGAGACCGAACAAAAACTTTTGGCCTTGCGAGTACCAGCCGAAGGCCGCTCGGTTCATTTTGAATTAGTCAGCGGTCTCGAATTGTTGCGTCAAGGACTCGCTGGCAATTCAGAAAAAATGACCGAGGGTGAAAATCGTTTGCAATCAGTTTTTTCTAATAATTCTTGGTTGAATCAATAATTGTCAAATTTGTCAGTCAGTCAATTATGAATAAAACCAAGGAAATAATTTTTAATCTTTCGCAAAACATTGTTCGGGTTTTTAAATTAGCCTGGGAGATTGATGCCAAGTTGGTTTTTTTGTATTTTTTTACATCTGCGTTGGGAGCCGTTTCGCCAATCGTGGCGGCCTATCTTTTTAAAGTAATGCTCGATAATATTGTTAGTAATACCTCTGTCGCCAACTCGCAAAATTCAATCCAATTAATCGTCGTTTTTATTTTAGCTGGTTATTTTTTCATGAAATTATTGGAGGCAGCAATTTACTCAGGTTTAAATGTGGGTTATCTCGATAAATTATTAAATAATCGAATGCTCCTTGGTTTAGATCGCCTTTACATTAAAAAGATGTCAAATTTAGATCTTGAACATTTAGAAAGCGCCGAAACTCAAGGTTTGATCACTCAGGTAAAATTTACTTACATGGAGCACGTGCCAAAATTTTTAAAAAAATGGAATAGTTTTTTTCGTGATTTGATTGGTGTTGTTTCAATTTTTATTGCTCTTGCCGCCTTTAATATATGGATCCCTGTCGTTGTGTTGCTAGTTTCATTACCAAGATTTTATTTTCAATTGAAACTAGGTAAAAGTTCTTATTCTGTTTATGCAGCTTCCAATCCGGAAACCAGAAAAATGTGGTACATAACGGAGCTATTAACAGAAGCAAAATCAATTGTCGAAACCAGAATTTTCCAGTCTCAAAATGCCTTATTTGACCGTTTAACCAAACTTCAAGATTCTGTTTTTAACACTTCACAAAAACCTCTTGCCCAATACAGCCGAATTTTGGTTCTGGCCCCAGTTTTTGAGGGCGTCTTGGCTTTTTTACTAATCTATTGGATGTTGCCTGATGCCTTAACCGGAGCTCTAACAGTCGGTTCTATAACTTTTATTGTTAGTGCCATGGAACAACTTAGAAGTAATATTATTTCCGGAGTTACTGACAGTGGCGAATTATATGGCAGTAATTTATTTATTAATCCATTTTTTGAATTAATGGCTTTACCGAAGTTAATCAAAGAAAAGAAAAAGCCCCAATCTCTTAAAGGATTAAAACCACCAAAAATTGAATTTAAAAATGTTTCTTTTGCCTATCCCAATAGTAACAAAAAAGTTCTTAACGGAGTTTCGTTTACTATCGAAGCCGGCCAAAGTCTTGCTCTTGTTGGAGTTAATGGTGCCGGTAAAACAACTATAATTAAATTGCTTTGTCGTTTTTATGATGTCGATGATGGAGAAATTCTAATCGACGGAATTAATCTTAAAGATTTAAAATTAGATAATTGGTATAGTTACTTGGGCACTCTTTTTCAGGATTTCGTGCAATATAAGTTTACTATTAGAGATAATATCATGCTGGGTGCGCCGGGTATTCAGGACGAAAAAAGAATGAAAGAAGCCGCGTTACAATCCGGCGCTTTTGAGTTTATCAATAAATACGACCGAAATTTTGAACAAATGTTAGGCAAAGATTTTGAAGAAGGTGAAGAGTTGTCCGGTGGACAATGGCAAAAGTTGGCAATCGCTCGAGCGTTTTATCAACAAGCCCCGGTTTTGATTTTAGACGAACCGACCAGCGCCATTGACGCAGAAGCCGAATATGAGATTTTTCAAAATTTGGAAAATGTTTATAAAAATAAAACTTTAATTATGGTTTCCCATCGTTTTTCAACTGTTCGTAACGCTGGTAAAATTGTGGTTATTGAAGAAGGTAAGGTAATTGAATCCGGATCGCATCAAGAATTATTAGAAAAGAATGGTAAATATGCTAAAATGTTTAAAATTCAAGCCAAGGGTTATAAAAAATAATTAATATTCATTTGAAATTTATGACCCGAGTGGAAAAAGATTCTAGTTTGCGAGAAGAAGTGACTCAGTTGGAAACCGAAGTGGCTAAGGTGGAAAAAACTGAAGCTCGCGAACACGGAAAAGGGAAATGGAAATTGGCTGGTTGTGGAATTTTGTTTTTATTTTTTTTATTTTTTGTTGGTGCGGTGGCTTGGATTATGGCTGCCTCAGGATTCGTGACTATTCCGGTCTTGTCCGGCTGGGCCTATCATGAACCGCAGCCGATTTACAAATCCGAAATTGGACCGCCAGCCGATGTTTATCTTTCAGAAACTTTCAGTTCACTTTTAACCCAGCGTCTCCAAGCCGGTTCTGGTAGTCTGACCGATCGTTCAATGGAAATTTCGTTGCCTGAGTCATCGCTGACCACATCTTTCAGAGATCTGTTGGTCGTTAATAACTTAACTCAGTTTGATAATGAAAAAGTTCAGGTAGCTTTAGATAAAGAACAGGGAATCGAATTGTTCCTGCCGTTAGCCAATCAGACCAACAACAACGCTCTGCGTCTCCTGGCTTCTTTAAAAGTAGAAAATAGCCAAGTTGCCCTATCTTATGTCAAAATAAGTATTGGTAGTCTGACTGTGCCAGAATGGTTGTCTAATACGGCCTTAAAACCATTCCTGGCCCAAGGTCTGGATCTTTTGAATCAAGAGATTAATCAATACGCCAAAATTGAAAACATTCAAACCTTAGATCGTTCAATTCTTCTCTCTGGAACTTTGACGGTCGAGGTGAGTGTTTACGAATAATAGAAGGGGATGAGTCGCGTGGCCACCCTTCGCTCGCGTCGAGCTACGGCGTGGCAAGCGAGATCCTTCTCTGACTCAGGACGACAGGAACCTAAACCCAAATTCGTTGATTCGTGTCACAATTCGTGATTCGTAACTTCAAAACATGTTACTAGTTTTACGCACTTTTCCGTTTCTTATTGGTTTAGTGATGGCCCTTGGCGCCATGGCTTTGTTTTGGTTTCCGGCACAAATAATTTGGGTCATTGGCGTGTCTTTGGTTACATTGTTTCTACTTTTGGCTCGACTTATTGGTTGGTCTTTTAATAAATTGGATTTCTGGCTTTTTATAAGTCCGGCTTTTTTCTTAGCGGCTTCATCTTTTTTTCTGTTGCTTTTTTTGGAAGGCAGCGGTTTGAAAATTTTGGTCATCACTTTGGCGACTTTTCTTATTTGGATATTCGCCGAAAATTTATTTGCTTTTTTACACTTGCCACGCGCTTATCAGGTTAACGCGCTTGAACATCTTTCTTTGGTGGTAAATGTGGTCAGTATTTATTTTTTTTCCACGGCACTTTTTGCCACCCGTTTATTTTTGAGCGCACCACTGTGGTTACTAGTGCCAATTTTTGTGGTTGTAACTTTTGTTTTGGCCGTGTCGACTTTCTGGATTTGTAAAACCGAAAAAGAAAGATTGCTGCCGAATGCTCTCGGTGGAACCTTGTTAGCTACTGAGCTGTTTATCGTTTTAACTCTTTTGCCTGGTGGTTTTTTTCCTAACGCCGCACTTTTGACTTTGTTTTTTTATTTGTTTCTTGGTATTGTCCGGGCCAAGCTTTTGAATAAATTAAATAAGCCTATTTTGAAACGTTATCTTTTAACCGTAGCTTTGCTAACTTTAATTATTATTTTTACGGCTCGTTGGACTTAGAATATGAAAATGTTTTCCACCCCATCTATTTTGCTTTTAGCCATAGCCTTGGGTGCCGGAGCTGGCATAATTGCTTCATCGTTGACTTTAAATTCGTTATACGATTATTCGGTTTCCATTTCTTCAGCTGGCCCAATTCGTCTGGCTGGCGAACGACCTCAAACCGAACCAAGCAGTTACGAACAAGCCGTACAAGAAGTCCGGGAAAAAGTTTCGTCAGCCACGGTGGAAATTTTTTCCAAACCATCTGATGTGACTGGGGCTTACGAGCCTGGTGAAGGTCAGGGTAGCGGATTTTTTATAACTTCTGATGGTTGGCTAGTGGCCGCACCTTATTTTTTCTCGGTCGCCGAAGCGGCTCAGGCCAAAATTTTATTTAATGAAAAAATTTATTCGGTTGAAAAAGTTATTGACGATTCAACTTCGGCGGTGGTTTTTTTGAAAATTGATATTGCCAACGCACCAGTCGTTTCTTTTGGCGATGCTTTGTCGGTCGAGCCAGGCGATTATTTATTTGTCGCGGCCGGCGCGCGTGAATTATTTGTTTCTTCTTTTTTCCGTTCAGTCCACGTGGGCGATATTTCCGAACCGGCGGAAACTTTCAGTCATCGTTTTGAATTAACCATGGATGCCGAATCATATTTTACCGGCGCGCCAGTAGCTAATTCTTCCGGTGATGTGATCGGTATTTTAACTTCAGAAGAATTTGGTGAGACTCATACTGTTTTGCCACTCTTGGCCATTAAGCCAGCCGTTTATTCGCTTCTGAAGTCTGGTGAAATTACAACCTTGTGGTTCGGCGCCATGGTCACCGATTTATCTCGAGCCATCGGTTACGACGAAACCTTTACTCGCGGCTACACGAAAGGCGCTTTACTTGGTACAATAACCAAAGGCGGTCCGGCTGAAACGGCTGGTCTGACTCGCGGTGATATAATTATTTCCGTTGGTGGTCAGGAACTTTCAGCTTCATTGTCTCTCGATGAATTACTGACCGACTATCATTCCGGCGACGTTTTAAATCTCGTTATTGATCGAGGCGGAATTATTTCGAAAGTCGATTTAACACTCGGCTCTCGCTAACCTTAAAAATTTTAAATAAAGTTAGGACTTACGTGAATTAAATGGAACAAAAGGGGATAGGGGAAAGGGGACAGGGAAGGAATTATCAATTCTTTAAATAGAAAAGAGAATAACTAACATCCATCCCTATCCCCTAACCCCTTTCCCCTCCAAGCGCGTAATTTCTAAGAGTTCTAAATAAAAAGTATGGCCAAACGCCATTCCGTAGTTATTGCCCAAGGTTGGTCGACAATTGTGGCTTTTGCCATGATCGGACTAATCATTGCGCTGGTGGTTTCTTTTGTGCAGCCACTTCGTTATTCTTCAACCGTTCGTTTACTTATCTTGCAAAATAATGTTGAAACGATTGATGCTTACACGGCCAGTCGTTCCACCGAACGCTTGGCCGAAAATTTGGCGACGATTGTTTACACCACCTCATTTTTCGATCAGGTTATGAGTGCTGGTTTTGATATCGACCAAGCAGTTTTTCCCACTCGCGAAGATAAAAAACGTACTACTTGGGGAAAAATGGTTACCGCTTCAGTTTCGCGCGGTAATGGTTTATTAAGCGTCACGGTTTATCACACCGACATTGCTCAAGCTGAGCAAATAGTTAACGCTGTGGCTTACGTTTTAACTCAGCAAGCTTCCAGTTACCTTTCCGGCGGCGCCAGCGGCAACGTTCTTGTTAAAATGGTCGACACACCACTCAACTCTCGCTGGCCAGCCAGACCAAACATTCCCGCTAACGCTTTCTCCGGTCTAATCCTTGGTGGTTTGGCTGGGGTTGGTTATGTGTTGTTGCAAGCGGAGAGGGTTCGACGACGGCATCAGTTGATTGATGAGGAGTTGTAGTTGGAGGGGGCGCGAATTACAAATTGATACGAATATACAAATTACGAATGTTGGCGAATATACGAATTTGGGATGGACACGTTTGTCATTCTGAGCCAGTCTTCGATAGGCCTCAGACCATGAGCCCAGTCGAATGGAGAAGAATCTCGCTTGCCAAGCCGAAGCCCAGCGAAGGTTGGCCTCGTGATACCAATTCACTTTGTATATTCGCCAATATTTGTAATTCGCGTCCCATCAATTTTTGTAAAAAAAAGAAAAAAGCCGCGACGTCCTCGCGGCTTTTGGTTAGTGGTTTTCGGAAGGCCTACTCGCCGTTGGGTTCGACGGCGGGTTCGGTTGTGGCCTCGGGGGCTGAGGCTTCGGGGTTCGAAAGGCAGTCGGGAGTGTCTTCGAAAGTGGAAGAGAAGTAAATTTCCAGTTTTCTTTCTTTACCATTTTCAGAAAGAATCACCCTAACTCGGGTTTCTTTCGACCAGCCGCTTGCAGTAGTGAAGATCCCGACGACATACTCGTTGAAGGCGACACCGTAGCTGATGATATCGGATGGATTGGCGTCGGTGATTTTTACAACGACGCTCTTTTCTGTCCAGCAAGCGCCTGGCAGATACATTCCTTTTTGGATGAGGCTGGCGACTCTCATGCCTTCTTCCATGAACGGATTAACAACAAAGGGTTTGTGCATCGATCCTCTTTTTCCGCAAAAAGTTCCGTGTATTCGGAACTGCCAAGCCTTTTTAAGCTGTGAATTACGAAACTCCAAAAACAGACAGCTTTTGACAAATTTGATAAAATATAAAAGACACCGATAAGGTTTCTTTTATAAACGACTAGTGTCTTGAATATGTCATCAAAAATATTCAAAAAACTTCAAGTCGTTGCCACACAATTATGTCAACAATTCAAGCTGGTTAAAGAAACGTCTCCAGCCAAAGGTCGACCAAGAAAAATTTCGAGTTAATAGACATTTTGGGTTGCTGAAAACATTGTTTTTAACCTAAGATTAGCCTAGAATAGAGAATATTTTATATGACACATAAAAAACTGCCCTTCTTGTGGCAGTTTTTCCGTTAAAAAGAATGGCCGAAGAAG
>JAZDHJ010000007.1:0-19953 GCA_043805995.1 Candidatus Uhrbacteria bacterium | reverse complement strand
ATGAGCCAGAAACACTGTCAACGAGTATTTAGGTTTTTACAGAGGCTGTTTTGAAGCTAAATTCAAGCTCGAGATCACACTAACCCTCCCATTCTGACGGCCTAAATGTGACATCTTTGCTGAACGCTAGACTGTGACATTATTGCTGAACGACGACAAACCAAGGTTGACAACCGGTCAACTTTGTGGTATTTTTTTCTGTCTCTTTTGGAAGACAAGGCGACAGACATCCCGTCCTCGCCTAACGGAGGTGAGCGTGAGTACAGCAGAACAAGTCAGGAATCGCATCAAAGGACTTGAGAGAGGACTCAGTGAAGCCAAGGGACTTCGTCGGCAGCTTGAGATGGCTCAGAACGAGCTGGCTCTTCTTACGGCCAGGGCCTTCATTGTCATCGACGATGGTAAGGGAGTCTTCGTTCTGGGTGCTTCGCAGGAAGTGGCCAGTAAGGCGGCTCGCCTGACCGTCACCATGAAAGACTGCAGTATCATCGAGGTGAAGTGTTGCCTCGATTCTGGGAGTGTTACTGTTCGTCTCGTCGTCGCGGGGCGGGTCAGCTTCACTGTCACCGACTACGATTCCGAAGGCGAGGGGAAGAACTACCTCGTCCTGGCATTCTCCGACAAGCTTTCTGCGGAAACGTGGGCCGCGGGACGCCGCCGTGAAAACTCGTCTCGCTAGGAGGAATTATGGTCGTTTGAGACCGTAATCCTCGACCAACGTCAGCATGTCCGCCTCCTGCGGCATGTTTTTTTATCCAAAACCCTTAAGCCCCTCCAGCCCCTGAAGCCCTTGTCGCCTCTCAATAACCCTTTTTATTGACAACCAACCCAAAAAAAGCTATCATCACGGCACGTAAATTTAAATTTCAAGTTCCAAAATCCAAAATCCAAATAAATCCCAAATTTCAATTTCCAAATTTTTGAAAATTCGATAATTCAATAATTTGAAAATTTCCATAGATATGCCTATTTCCCCAGAAAAAATCCGTAATATTGCGATTATTGCTCACGTTGACCATGGTAAAACCACCTTGGTTGATGCGCTTTTAAAACAATCAAACACTTTTCGTGACGCTTCGGCCATGGGTACCACTATCATGGATTCTAATGAATTGGAACGTGAACGCGGTATTACCATTTTTTCCAAAAATGCTTCCATCGTTTGGAAGGACATCAAGATTAATATTATCGACACTCCGGGACACGCCGATTTTGGTGGTGAGGTTGAACGCATTATGAACCTGGTCGACGGTTGTCTTTTGCTGGTTGATGCTAAGGAAGGTCCAATGCCGCAGACTCGTTTTGTACTTCGTAAAGCTCTCGAGGCTGGTCATAAAATTATCGTTGTTATTAACAAAGTCGACAAAAAAGACGCTCGACCAGATTGGGTTTTAAACAAAACTTTTGATTTATTCGTGGCTCTTGGCGCGACTGATGAGCAGACCGATTTCCCAGTCATCTACGCCTCAGCTGTAAACGGTGTGGCTGGAACAGAAGCGGAACTTTCTTCTATGAAAGATATTTCGCCGTTGCTTGATGTCGTGGTGGAAAAAATCCCAGCCCCAACCGGTGATGCTACCAAACCTTTGCAAATTTCTGTCGTTAACTTGCAATACGATAACTACAAAGGCCGCGTCGCGGTTGGCCGAGTTATTAGTGGTGTGGTTAAGGCTGGCCAAACGGTCATGCACATCAATCGTGATGGTGTTATGAAACAAGTCAGATTAACAACTCTGCAGATTTTTGATGGTTTGGGTAAGGTTGAAGTTGCTGAAGTTTCGGCTGGAGAAATTGTCGCCCTTTCTGGTGTGGAAAACATTCAGATTGGCGAAACTATTGCTGATCCAATTAATCCAGTCGCTTTACCGGTTACCAAAATTGAAGAGCCAACGGTTAAAATGACTTTTGGTGTTAACACTTCACCTTTTGCTGGCAAGGAAGGTCAGTTTTCCACTTCTCGCAATCTTAAGGAACGTTTGGAACGTGAACTTTTGAACGACGTGGCTTTGCGTCTGGATCCTGGTGAAAAGGATAGCGCTTTTGTCGTTTCTGGCCGTGGTGAACTGCACTTGGCTATTCTTATCGAAAAAATGCGTCGCGAAGGTTATGAACTGGAAGTTTCTCGTCCTCAGGTTATTTTTCACGAGGAAGGTGGCAAGAAAACTGAACCTTATGAAACTGTTTATATTGAATGTCCAGAAAGTTTTGCTGGCGTAGTCATCGAAAAAATGGGCAAACGTTGTGGTGAAATGAAAGACATGAAAATGGAAAACGGTAACTCGTATTTGGAATTCGAAATCCCGACTCGTGGTCTTATTGGCTATCGCAATGAATTTTTGACTGATACCAAAGGGCAGGGCATTATCAACAGTTTGCTTTTGGGCTATCGTCCATTCGCCGGTGAAATGGCCGCCGGTTCCCATGGTTCCTTGGTTTCCATGGAAAATGGTGAAACTGTCGGCTACGCTTTGAGAAACTTGCAGCTGCGCGGCACTTTATTTGTCGATTCGGGTGTTGTGGTTTATGCCGGTATGGTGGTTGGTCAGTATTCCAGAAACGAAGACGTTGAAGTCAATCCTTGCAAAGAAAAACGTTTGTCAAACATGCGCAGTAAAGGCGACGGCGTCAGTGCCGCTTTGGAAACTCCACGCCCAATGACTTTGGAAGCCTGCCTTGAGTATTTAGGTGAAGATGAACTTTTGGAAGTTACCCCAAAAAGCCTGCGTATCCGCAAAACCATTTTGGATGAAAACATGAGAAAGAGAAGCCGAGCACAGAGTATGGGGCTTTAAGTGGTTGAATTATTGAATTTTCGAATTATTGAATTATTTAATTAAGGAAGCTCAATTCCTTAGAATAATAAACCTCCGTCATTTGTCATTTGATATTGGAAATTGGACATTCCAACCCACCTGTCATCCTGAGCCAGAGAAGGATCTCGCCACGTGATATTGTCTGAACTGGGATTAATAGGATTAAAGGATTAACCTGATTATTTGTAACCGATAAAAACCAAGAATTAATTTTTTGGTTTTTTTGTTGAGCTTTTCGTGCTATTATTAATTGGTACAAAAAACCTCTAAAACTAAAATAAAAACTTCCATAATTCAGAAATTCAATAATTATCCCGCCGTCATAGGATTTTGACGGGACCCCGCCAAAGGCCTCCGTCGGCGGGGAATAATTCAATAATTTTTTCTACCCCTTCCGCCCCTTGCCACGCCGTAGCTCGCCTCGAGCGAAGGGTGGTTAACTCCCCTCCAATCTTATGCCCTTCAAACTAGCCAAACTCAAATCATTTCAATTTTTATTCGCCGGTGTATTTCTAATCGTAGTCGTCGGTGGTTTCTCGGTTTTGAAAAAAGATAATGTTGAACCAGTCATTTCGCAAACCGAAAACAAAGACGTTGTTGCTACCGAACCGCAGGTCGTGGCGCTTAGTATTGATGGTTCAGAAATTACAATTGGTAATTCGGCAGCTCCCGAAGTTCAAGTTGCTCCAGTCGTCGAAGAACCAGCGGTTCCTGTCGCTGCCCCAAACAGTATGGATCTTTTTTCCAAATGTTTAACGGCCAAAGGTGCCACATTGTTCGGCGCTTATTGGTGTCCGCATTGTCAGTCGCAAAAAAAAGCTTTTGGTGAAAGTGTTCAATACATAAATTATATCGAATGTGCAGACGAGGCCACCAAAACTCAAGCCACTGTTTGTCAGTCAGCCGGCATTAAAGGTTACCCAACCTGGCAGTTTGCTGATGGCTCAGAAATTGTCGGCCAAGTGTCTTTTGAAGATTTGAGTGCTAAGACGGGGTGTCCGTTTGTGGAGTAACGTTTCGGCCCCCACCCCAACCCTCCCCCGCATGAGGCATGCGAAGGAGGGAGAATCATTTTTAATTTACCCCGTGATTTTATTAAAAACAAAATAATTCTCTCTCTCCTGTACGCCACATACGGCCGTGTCCATCATAGCCCAGCGAAGGGGAGGGCAGGGGAAGTAAATTCCAACACCCTCCATAATTCAATAATTTGAAAATTCAATAATTCAGTAATTTAGATCCGAATTATTATGCCCCTCCATATCACCATCATCGGCGCCGGCGAGATCGGCCAAGCACTGGCTTTGGTTTTTCGAAAACAAGGTGCACAGGTTGATCTTTGGGATCGGGATTTGTCTCGGGTGCCGAATCAAAAACCTTTGGAAATGTTGGTGCCCAAAGCTGACTATCTTTTTTTGTGCGTGCCGTCTCAGGCGGTTAGACCGGTGGTTCAAACTGTTTCGTCTCTGCTTCGAAAAAAGACCGGGGTTATTTGTTTGTCAAAAGGCGTGGAATTGAAGTCTAAAAAATTCATGCCCGAAGTTTTGCAAGAACTTTTGCCAGTTGGCCAGCCTTTTGCTTTATGTGGCGGGCCAATGTTGGCCGAGGAACTTATGCAAAAAAAACCTGGTGTTTCAGTTTTGGCTTCCAGAAAACTTCCAGCCTTCGCCAACTTGTCGAAATTATTATCGAGTAGTGTCATTCGCTTGGAATTGAGTTCGGATATCACAGGAGTGGCAGCGGCTGGGGTTTTGAAAAATATTTATGCCATGGCTTTGGGTATGGCGAGTGAACTTGGTTGGGGAGCGAATGCCGAGGCTTGGCTGGTCAGCCAGTGCTTAACTGAAATGGAAAAAATTACCGTCAAACTTGGCGGACGAGAAGAGACTGTTTGTTATTCAGCTGGTTTAGGTGACCTGATTGCCACTGGTTTCAGCCCTTATTCAAAAAATCGTCAGACCGGTTCTGAACTGGTCAAGACCGGAAAATGTTGTGTGGGCGGCGAAGGCGCCGTTTCTTTTCCAGCTGTCTGGTCGCGGCTCGGTGTTTTGACGAAAAATTTTCCTATTCTTATCATGTTGCGAAAAATAATAATTCAACACCAGAATGCCAAAAAACTTTTTGAAAACTATTTCCGGAAAGGTTGATCACCTTTTAGTTCTCGATGTCGGAACAACTGGTATCAAAGCTTTTGTTTTTGATGCGACTTTTAAAATTATCGCTCGAGCTTACCGGCCAATCGCCACCTCGCGACCAAAAAAAGATTGGGTAGAACAGGATCCCGTGGAGATTTTAAAGGTCTCAAAGTTGGTCATGAAGGAAGCGGTTCGGGCCAGTCGTATAAAACTCAACCATTTTTCGGCTTTTGGTTTGACTAATCAGCGGGAGACAGTGGTGGGGTGGGATCGGGTGACGGGCAAGGTGGTTTATCCGGCGGTGGTGTGGGAGGATCGGCGGGGGTTGGGGGGCGTTAAGGCCTTAAGGGGCGTTAAGGGCATTGAGGGGTTTGTTCGGGAGAAGACTGGGTTAAATCTTGATCCTTATTTTTCGGCGACGAAGATTCAGTGGCTTTTGGAAAATGTGCCTTTGGCGGGGAAACTTTTGTTATTGAAGCGTCTTTTGGTTGGCACAGTTGACTCTTGGTTGCTTTGGAATTTGTGCGATAGCGAACCGTTTTTGACGGACGAGACGAATGCTTCGCGAACGCTTTTATTTAATTTAAAGAAACGCGATTGGGACGATGAACTTTTGAAATTGTTTAGTGTACCGCGAGAAATTTTGCCTGATGTTTTCTCTTCGGGAGCCAACTATGGTTTTTTAAAAACCGAAATTATCGGTGCACGTTTACCAGTTCTCGCCGTCATGGGCGATCAGCAGTCGAGTACATATGCCGCTGGTACAAAGAAGGGAACTACGAAGATAACTTATGGTACCGGCGCTTTCCTGGTTCAATCACTCGGCAATTCATTCAAAACTTACCCAGATTTTTTCACTACACTTTTACCAACTATTGGCGGAAAACCAATCTTTGCGCTGGAAGCCAAGGTTGAAAATTGCGCCGCTTCAGTCGAACCGGTTTTAAAAGATCAGAAAAAATTAAAACAAACTCTATTAAAAATCGCTCGCGAGGTTGATAAAAAAATCAAAAAATTACCTACCAAACCAAAACTCATTGTCGCTGACGGTGGTGTCTCTCGTGATGGAATAATTATTGAACAGCAAGCGAAAGTCTCGGGAGTTCGGGTGGTGGCCCAAGAGACTTTTGATGGGACAGCACTTGGGGTAGCAAAGTTGGTGAGGGATGTGGTGGAGCGGAGTAGAGAACGTAGAGGGTAGAAATGTAGATGGTTGGATCGGATTGATAAAAAAGTAAAAAGTAAAATTTATGAGTTTTTCCGGGTTTGATCAACGATCTCAAGAACAGTTGAGTTTTAGAAGAGAGGTTGGTCAAAAAGAAGAAGAATACGATGAGAAAGAAACCGATGACAAAAATCCTGATTTTTTGATTTTGGTTCGTGATTTAGGTTTAAATAATAAAAATCAAAAATATTTTCGAATCAGAGATCTTTTTTTTGAAGCCAGAAGAGGTGATGTCGGTCCATATGTCAACTTTTTACTTAAATCAATAGCTGATGGAGGGAAAAAAATACCCGAAGCTATAACCGTGTTGGAAAAACTTTTAGAGCAAGGCTTTGAGTCCGAAGCTCATAAATGGTGGCGACTCGCTCGGCCTGGTGTTAAAAATCCTAGTTACAGCAAAGATTATTGTTTGGACAGAGCCAGAAGTTTTGCAGAAAAGGCCGGAGCGACTTTGAAAGAAATTTGCGGTTCGGAAGAATAAAACAAAAAACCACCGGAATAAAATCCGATGGTTTTTAAAAATCTACGTTTTCTACAATTTCTACGTTCTACCACCTAATCCACCAACTTATACGTCACCGAAACATCCAAAACAACCTCGTTGGTGCCTGGGGCAACAGTTGGAACGCCGCCGGCATCAAGGTAGCTTGGGGCCATGCTGGCATAACCATAGTCGTCCGACGGCGACCATTCGGTGTAGCCGATAACTTTTTCAACTCTCATGCCAAGTGAATTGGCAACGGTGATCATTTTTTTGTTGGCTTGTTCGATAGCCTTGGTTCGAGCCTCGGCTTTCAAGTTGGTAGTATCATCAATTGTGAAAGTTGGCCCATAAATATTAGTGATACCATTTTGTCCGGCCATAGCCAGGACGGTGGCGAGTTTGGAAGTGTCGCGGACTTTTACGTCGACATAATTTGAAACAATCCAACCAACGGATTCATAGGTTTGGGTGGCATCATTCCATTGTGTGTCTTCGTAAACATTGTAACTTGAAGTTTGAATATCGTCTTCGGAAATTGCCAAAGCTTTGAGTTGATCGATAATTTTGTTCATGACAGTGGAGTTGGCAGTTTGGGCTGTGGCTACGTCGACACCTTTGCTTTCAGTGCCAAGTGTGACGGTGGCAATGTCGGGTTTACCAATCGCTTTACCCTCACCATCAATTGTAATGGTGTGTTCGTAAGGTGTTGGTAAACCGATTTGTTCGGATTGTTTTAGTAGGTTATCGGTTTTGACACCAAGATAAAGTACTGCACTAATTACGAGTACCAGGATCGCCACGGTGTACACTCGATCCTCCTTCCATTTTGGCCAAATGGTCATAAGTGTGTGGGTTAGGGTTTTTAATTAAAAATATTATATCATAAAAAAAGTCAGGTTGCGAATTATAAAAACACCTGTCATCCTGAGCCAGCCATTCAATAGGCCTCATGGCCCTGAGCTGAGTCGAAGGGAGAGGAATCTCGCTTGCCACCCCGTAGCTCGGCGCGAGCGGAGGGTGGCCACGTGATCCTAAAATATTCGCATCCCTCCAGTTTTTCTGCTATCCTAATCTCGTATGATTCGACTGCAGTTGCCTAAAATTCGGCCGGTTTTTATTGTCATAATTCTCATTTTATTGGGGGTTTTTATTCGTGAATATTTTGTTCATCGTCCGCCAGAGATTTTGGCCCCGGCTAGTTTTGAGGAAATCGTAATTGACTCTGGTGTGGATAATGATTCAATGCCAGCTATTAATGAGTCGGTTTTTGAATCGGTGGCCGCGGCCGATACTTATTTGGAGAATGATGGACTTGGTATTGCTTTGACGGAAAATAAAATTGCCAGATTTTTTCCTTTTCAAATTCTTGTCTGGCATCACCTTGTTAATGATGTTTGGGGTCGAGTGCCAATTTTGGTTTCTTATAATCCGCTTTGTGGTAATAGCGGAGTTTTTGAAAGTTATACTTCGGAGGGAATTTTACATTTTGAAAATTCTGGCCAGGTTCTTAATAACAGTTTTTTGATGACTGACAAAAATTCTGGCTCTTTGTGGAATCCACTTTCCGGTCAAGCGATTTCTGGCACCAAAACCGGACAGTCTCTTCATCGTCTCAATTCAACTGTCATGACTTGGAATTCTTTTAAAAAGAATTTTTCTGATGGCGAAGTTTTGTCCCGCGAAACCGGTTTCACCCGGGATTATTCAAAAAATCCGTATGGCGATTATTTCACTTCGCCAGACATTTTGTTTCCTTTAAGTAAATACGATGCCAGTTTGTCGGCCAAAACTTTGGTTTACAGCTATGGTTCATTGGTTTATCCCGAGGACAATATTAAAAATTCAAAATCAATCGTTGATGAAGTTGACGGAAAAAAAATCAGCCTGCTTTGGGACGAAGATTGGCAAACGGTTCGTGGTTTTGAGTTAGCCGAGGACGGCTCGTTGGTCGATGAGGTGCCCTTGGTGCCGATGTATTGGATGTGCTGGCTTACAAAATAAAATATATTTTATTTAATTATGGGAAAATTATTCGTCGTCGCCACGCCAATCGGAAATTTGTCTGACTTATCACCACGAGCTGTTGAAACTTTTAAAATTTCTGATGCGATTCTTTGCGAGGACACTCGAGTCAGCTCAAAACTTTTTAGTCATCTCGGTCTCAAAAAAACTTTGATCGCCGTTCACCAGCACACCGACGATCGTCGGATTGGTGAAGCAATTAATCTTTTGAGAGAGGGGAAGACTCTTTCGTTGGTTACCGATGCCGGGACGCCGGCGATTTCTGATCCGGGTGGTAAGTTTGTTGAGGCGGCGCTCAAAGAACTCGGCGATGATCTTCAAGTGATACCGATTCCTGGACCTTGTGCGGCCATTGCTGCCTTATCAATCTCTGGTTTTCCAGCTGACAATTTTTTGTTTCTCGGTTTTCCGCCGCACAAAAAAGGCCGCAAGACTTATTTTGAACAAATTGCCACAACTGAAGAAACGGTTTGTTTTTATGAATCGACTCATCGTATTTTAAAAACCCTGGCCGAGCTCAGCGAAAAAATCGGTGATCGAAAAATTGTTGTTTGTCGTGAACTGACCAAAATGTACGAAACCACTTATCGTGGCACAGCTGTTGAGGTGACAAAACGGCTGGAAAAAGGTAGTATTAAGGGTGAGTTTGTGGTTGTTGTTGGATCGAGGGGAAAGGGGAAAGGGGAAAGGGAAGGAGGTTAGATATTCTTATCTTTTTTTATGTATCGACAGGTTATTGCTTGGCAGAAATCGATGGAGCTGGTTCCGGTTATTTATGATTTGACTGATCTTTTGCCTGATTCTGAGAAGTACGGTCTGTTTTCTCAAATGCGTAGATGTGTGGTTTCAATTCCTTCCAATATCGCTGAAGGTAAAATGAGAGGATCAAGAAAAGAATATTTACAGTTTCTTGTCATTGCTCGCGCTTCAGCTGCCGAACTTGAAACTCAACTAAAAATTTTAGAAATTATTAAACTGGATAAAAACACTTATTTTCCAAAAGCTGCCAGTTTATTAAATGAAGTAATAAAAATCTTAAACTCAATCATTTCCACAATCAGAGAACAAATAGAAAACGGTGTAAAATAAAAAAAAGATAAACAATCGAGCTTCCATCCCTATCCCCTAACCCCTGTCCCCTCCACCCCAATATGAAAACATTCTACCTCACCACCCCGATCTACTACGTCAACGGCAAGCCGTCCATCGGCCACGCCTACACAGCCATTGCGGCTGATGTGCTGGCTCGTTATCACCGAATGCTCGGTGAGGCGGTTTTGTTTCAGACTGGGACTGACGAGAATAGTCAGAAAAATCTTGAGGCGGCGGCTAAGGTTGGTCGGGAAAACGATGTTCAAGGTTATCTCGATGAGATGGCCGCGGTTTGGGAACGGACTTTTGATTCGCTGGGTTTAACGCACAATCGTTTTATTCGGACGACTGAAGTGGTTCATTTTAAAGCGGTCGAAAAATTTTGGAATGTTGTTAAGGATAATGACGATATTTATCTTGGTACTTACGAGGGTCTTTATTGTCAAGGCTGCGAGGCTTTTGTCAATGAAAACGATTTGGTCGATGGCTTGTGTCCGTTTCATAAAAAAGCCCCGAGTTCGGTCAAAGAACAAAATTATTTTTTCAAACTCACCAAATATCGTGACGCTCTTTTGGCTTACATCGGCGAACACCCGGAATTTATCCAACCGGAATCTCGTCGCAACGAGGTGTTGAGTTACGTTCGCGATTTCATGGCCGATATTTCTATTTCGCGCGAAACCATGAATTGCGGTATCCCGGTTCCAGGTGACGAGAAACACCGAATTTATGTTTGGTTCGATGCGCTCATCAATTATCTGTCAGGTATCGGTTATGGTACCGATGATCAGAATTTTGAAAAATGGTGGCCGGCCAATTTGCATCTCGTTGGTAAAGATATCATTAAATTCCACTGCGCTCTTTGGCCAGCTATGCTCATGTCAGCCGGATTAAAATTACCAAAACAAGTTTTTGCTCACGGATTTTTTACCGTCGATGGTCAGAAAATGAGTAAGTCACTTGGTAACACAGTTGATCCAATCGAAATCTCGGAAAAATACGGTCTTGAGACGGTGCGTTATTTTCTGTTGCGCGAAATTCCTTTCGGCGCCGACGGTGATTTTTCCGAAGGTCGAATTGTGGCTCGTTATGAAAATGAGTTGGCCAATGAATTTGGCAATTTGGTCAATCGGGTTTTAGCCATGACCGAAAAGTATACCGAGGGAATCGTGCCAGAGAAAGCTGATGGTTTCTTGGCCGGTGCCTGGCCTTCGTATCACTTAGCTCTCGAAGAAGTTCGTTTAACCGATGCGCTCGATGTTGTTTGGAGTGTTATCCGCCAAGCCAACCAATTTGTCGAACAGCAACAACCGTGGGCTTTGGCCAAACTGGAAGAAAAGAAAATGTTGCACGATACTCTTTACGTTTTGCTCGAAACTCTCCGCCACATCGCCTGGATGATTTATCCATTCATGCCAACCACCTCAGAAAAACTTTTTGCCCAACTCGGCCTGGAAGCCCCAAAAGAATTCACTCAGTCATTTGAATCCGCTTGGGTTTGGGGTGAACTTGCTCCAGGTCACAAGATTGCGAAGGGCGAGCCGTTGTTTCCGAAGGCGGAACGGTAGTTTTTTAATCGAGGGGAAAGGGGTTAGGGGACAGGGAAGGAAGCTCGATTGTCGGAAGTGTCTAATTAAGGAAGTTTAATTTTTTAGAATAATTAACTTCCACCCTTTGTCATTTGACATTGGAAATTAGACATTAAAAAAATGGGCTACCATCCCTTTCCCCTTTCCCCTATCCCCTAAATCAACCAAAATATGCCAATAGTCGATATTATCCTCCTGGTCCTCGTCGGTGCCTTTGTCATCCACGGCCTGTGGTTCGGTTTCATTCGAACGCTTGGTAATGCTGTTGGTCTCATCATCGGTGCCATTGTCGCCAGCCAATATGTTGGAACCGCCATCGATTATCTCGGATTTTTGTTTGCAAATAATGTTTCGGTCGCTGGTGTAGTTTTGTTTCTTTTAATTTTAATTATCGTTCAAAGATTAGTTGGTTTTATTTTTTGGTTAGTCGAAAAACTTTTTGGTTTTTTGAGTTGGTTGCCGTTTGTCGGTTTTGTCAATCGTTTGCTCGGCGGCATTCTCGGATTAATTGAAGGTTTTGTAACCATCGGCGCTGTAATTTATTTCATTGGTTTAATTTTTCCCGCCTGGGCGACTTCCTGGTTCGCCGGCTCGCAGATTGTTGGTTATATTAATAATGTGACAGCGACGATTCATGTGTGGATACCGTGGATTTAATTCCCCCACTCCTAACCCCTCCCCCGTATGTTAGAAATTAATAAACATACGAAGGAGGGGAAATTAATATGCGAAATAAATGTTTGGTTAATAACGTTAAACAAAGATTTACTAGACAGTTTCTTAGAATCAATCAAACTGAGACAGAAAAAATTTTGTGGAAACATTTAAAAGATAAAAAACTTGGAATAAAATTTGTTAGACAATACGGTATCGGAAGTTATATCGCAGATTTCTGTTGTCGAACCAAGAAATTAATTATTGAATTAGATGGTAGTATTCACGACGAAAAAGAGGTGCAAGAAAATGACGAGATTAGAACGAAAGAATTAGAACGGTTGGGATATAAAGTAAACAGATTTAAAAATCAAGAAATTTTGAGTGACTTGAATTCGGTTTTAGATAAAATAAAACAACTAATAAAATAATCTTAAAAACTTCCCCCCCCTCGTATGCTCGTTTATTTTTTTGTATACGGGGGAGGGGTTAGGGGTGAGGGCCTATGTTAATCGACACCCACTGCCACGTCCACTTCAATGCCTACAAAAAAGACATGGATGAAGTTATTCAGCGCGCGCTGACTGACGGTGTTTTTATGATTGCGGTTGGGACGCAAACTACGACCAGTCAAAAGGCGGTCGAGGTGGCCGAGAAGTATGAGGGAATTTGGGCGGCCATTGGTTTGCATCCTTGTCATACTCAGGAGCAAGAACTCGATGCCAACGAGATTTGTGCGGAGGAGAACGTTCATACTCGTTGCGAAGAATTCGATCTGGATTTTTATCGCGAGTTGGCTCGCAGTCCGAAGGTGGTGGCTTTTGGTGAGGTTGGTTTGGATTACCATTATTTTAAAGAGGGCGATGATATTGAAGAATTGAAAAAACGACAGAAGGCAGCTTTTCTAAAAGTGATTCAGCTGGCCAATGAATTCGAGAAACCTTTGATTATTCATTGTTGGGATGCTCACGATGATTTACTGGAAATTTTAAAAACTTATCCGGTCAAAAAAGCCGGCGTTATTCACGGTTTTGCCCGCAGTTACAAAACCGCGAAAAAATTTATTGACCTCGGCTTTAAAATCGGTCTCAATGGTGTTATTACTTATTCCGACGGTTACGAACGCATGGTTCGCGAAGTGAATTTGGCAGATATAGTAATTGAAACCGACGCGCCGTATATCTCACCAGTACCGCATCGTGGGGAACGGAATGAACCGAGTTATATTATCGAGGTGGCGAAAAAGATTGCCGAGTTGAAGGAAATAAGTTTTGAGGAAGTGGCGAAAGTGACGACAGAGAATGCGGTGAAGGTTTTTGGGTTGAAGATTTGATTTGATATATCCCCCTCCGCTCGTGGTGAGCTTCCTCCTACGCTGGGCTACGGAAGGACAGGCCGGAGGGATTATTCGCCTTGGAGGCGAATAAAAAAACAGCCGAGCGAAGGCAGGGCTGGTGGTCGGAGACGAAGGGTGTTCAGGATTGACAGAGGCTTTCGGCGAGAAAGCGACGTAGCCATCTTTCGGCAAATGGATTTTCACCCAGACCGACAACGGCTTTTCGGCCGAACGGGAGGATGTCGGTTGTCTTGAGTTTCTTCGAAACCAGCTTGGTGGTGAGAAGAATTCTTGTAGTCAGGACCGGTGGTGAACGGGTGTTCAAATCAGAGGCCACTTCGACAACCTGACGAATTTCATCGTCTGTGACCGGAATGAAGATGATGGCCATGCGGCCTTCGATCGAAGTTGATGTGAAGCCGCTGATGAGAATCTGATCGAAGGAAAACCCTGCAACCCTTGCTAATGTCATGAATAGACCGATCATGATGGTGGTAGTGGGGTTAGGATTGGTGACGATGAGAACGCTTGGAACGGGGTTTGACACTGGGCACCTCCATTGGTTTTTCTGAGTTATTTTTACTTCAATAAATGAAAAATGTCAATGCAAAAAACCGCGGATCATCTCCGCGGTTTTTTTTGATTAAAGTCAATTTTACTTTTTACTCCGCCCGATAACTCAACCCAGGATAAAGTGGAAACCGATCAGTGAGTTCCTTAACTCGACGGCGAATATCTGCGAGCTTCACGTCATCATCCTTGGCCATAACCGCTTCATCAATCCAACCAGCAATGATTTTCATTTCCTCTTCCTTCATGCCACGAGTGGTGAGAGCTGGAGTGCCGAGACGGATGCCTGAGGGATCCATTGGTGGACGAGGATCATCGGGAATCATGTTTTTGTTTACTGTTATACCAGCTTTGTCGAGAGCAATCTGTGCTTCTTTGCCGGTGATATTTTTTGGTGTCACGTCGATTAACAAAAGATGATTATCGGTGCCACCGAAACAAAGTTTGTAACCGCGATTTAAAAATTCGGTTTCTAAAACTTTGGCATTCAATTTTATTTGATGGGCGTAAGTTTTAAAAGCTGGCTCGAGGGCTTCTTTAAAAGCCACTGCTTTGGCCGCGATGTTATTTTCATGTGGACCGCCTTGCAGGCCAGGGAAGACGGCTTTGTCGATGGCTTTGGCAAACTTTTCCTTGCACATGATCATGCCACCACGAGGACCGCGCAAAGTTTTATGAGTTGTTGTTGTGACGATATCAAAAATTGGCACCGGATTAGTCATTTCACCGCCGGCAATGAGACCGGCAATGTGGGCGACGTCGGCCATGGTGATGGCACCGACTTCGTTCGCAATCGCCTGAATTTTTTGATATTCAATTTCGCGCGAGTAGGCCGAGTAACCAACGAGGATGATTTTTGGTTTGTGCTCGATGGCCATGGCTCGAAGATTGGCCAAATCAATTTTTCCTTCGGCGTCAGTTTTGTATCTGATGAAATTGAAAATTTTGGCCATGTAGGTGACTGGGTGACCGTGAGTCAAATGTCCGCCATGTGAGAGGTCCATGCCGAGAACAGTATCGCCAGGTGAAAGTAGAGCGAAATAAACTGCGATGTTGGCTGGGGCGCCGGAGAGTGGTTGAACGTTGACATGTTCGGCCCCGAAAATTTGTTTCACTCGGTCGATGCAAAGCGCTTCAATAGTATCGATGTGTTCGCAGCCGCCATAATAGCGTTTGCCACAGTAGCCTTCCGAGTACTTGTTAGTCGCCACACTGCCAAGCGCCTCCAAAACCGCCTCAGAAACAAAGTTTTCTGAAGGAATCATTTCCAACCCCTCGCGTTCGCGAATGAGTTCGTTTTCCATGGCCAGAGCAATGTCTGGATCGTATTGAAATAAGTTTTTCATAGTCCTTGTATTGTAGTTGCTGAGCGGTCTTTTTACAAACGGTTTCGGTGTTGATAAATAGGCTAGGAACTTAGGAAATTAGGCTAACCATTGACAAAAAAGCTAAAACGTGGCACACTCTAGCCATTAACTCATGTTTCCTTTTTGGAAACCTGACCTGAACCTCTAGCCATAATAAAATATGCGTCCTGAAGGAATCGGGTCGCATATTTTATTTATGTCCAATAACCCCAACGAACAGGCCTCTTTTTATGGTCTGAACATTTCGCCTAGTCTTTTAAAACGTCTTGACGATCTTAAGTTTAAGGTGCCAACACCCATCCAATCCAAAGCTATTCCAGCCGCCATTCGTGGCGAGGATCTTATTGGTATCGCCCAAACCGGTACTGGTAAAACTTTGGCTTTTGCCATCCCAATGTTGCAACACATTATGGCCTCAAACGGCAAAGGTTTGGTTATTTTGCCAACTCGCGAATTAGCCATTCAGGTCGAAGAAGTTTTTCAGAAAGTCGGTCAGCCTTTTGGTATCCGTACCGCTGTCCTCATCGGCGGTGCTTCCATGGATCGCCAAGTTCGTGATGTGCGGAATCGTCCAAATGTCATTGTGGCCACGCCAGGTCGTCTTCAGGATCATATTCAACAGCGAACAATTTCTTTGCAAGATGTAAATATTTTGGTGCTTGATGAAGCTGATAGAATGCTCGACATGGGTTTTGAACCACAGATCAAAAGAATTTTGACCACCTTGCCAGTCAAACGTCAAACCATGCTTTTTTCGGCCACCATGCCAGAAAGAATCACTCAGATTGCTAGAAATTACATGAAAGCTCCAGTTCGAGTTGAAGTGGCACCGGCTGGTACCGCGGCCGAACGTGTTGATCAGGAAGTTTTCTTTGTCCCTAAAGTTGATAAAATTCGTTTACTCCAACAAGTGCTCGCCGAATATCACGGCACAGTTTTGGTTTTTTCTCGCACCAAACATGGCGCGAAGAAAATCAATCGAGTGGTTAAACACATGGGTCACACCGCGGCCGAGATTCACTCTGATCGTTCGCTTGCTCAACGTCGCGAGGCGCTTGAAGGTTTTAAGCGCGGTAAGTATCGAGTTTTGATTGCCACTGATATTGCCGCTCGCGGTATCGATGTCACTGGAATTGAAGTTGTTATCAACTACGATTTACCGGATCAAGCCGAGGATTATGTCCATCGCATCGGTCGAACCGGTCGAGCCGGGCTTAAAGGCCGTGCGATTTCGTTTGCCATGCCAGAACAAAAACGCGATGTTCGAGCTATTGAAATGTTGATGCGGACTCGTCTGCTCGTCAAACCATTACCAGAATTACCAATCATGACTATTACCATGGAACCTGATCGCGCCCAAGACAGCTACGGTTATAAAAACCGCGGTGGTCAAGGCCGCGGCGGTCAAGGCGGTGGCCAGAGCCGCGGTCAAAGCCGAGGTTATGGTCAGAGTCGTGGACAAAGCCAGGGTCGAAGTCAAAGCCAAGGACAAGGTTACGCCTCGAGTTCACCTCAGGCCCCAGTTTCAGCCCCAGCCCAAAATTACACACCAAACCAAGGCCCAGCTCGCCACGAAAGCGGCTCTCAGAAACGCCGCCGACGTTCAGTTCAGAGACCAGGTTATGGCCGACCGGTAAAGCAGAATCCTGTTTAATCTAAAAATAAAAATATTCAGTCATAATCGGCTGAATATTTTTTGCTAAAAAATTCCCATAATCTTCAATTTTTAGTATCATATACTCCACCAATACAAAAATCATGCTAATCATTTAATCAAGTCCCTCCGTCGCTCACGGCGAGCTATGGAGGGCGTGGCGGAATCATGGTTCAAGACAGCCAACCGGTCCAGTAATCCTGACAATTCCGTTAATCCTGGTTATATGCGTCCAATGCTCGAAGCCACAAAACTCGCCAAAACTTATGGTCGTCAGATTGTTCTCGATGATCTGTCTTTTGTGGTTTCCGAGGGGGTGCATATTGGACTGGTTGGTCGCAATGGAGCGGGGAAGACGACGCTTTTGAAGATTATTTCTGGTGATGAGGAGGCGGATAGTGGTTCGCTTAAAATTATGCCTTGGACCAAGCTTGGAGTTCTTCGTCAGCACGAGGTTTTGCCGAGTGATGTGCCAACACTTCAGTATTTTTCTGACAGTAGTGGTAAGCCAGAGTGGGAGTGTTCGAAGTTGGCCTCGAGATTTGGTCTGCGAACAAAAGATTTATCCAAGCCACCGGCGGCGCTTTCTGGTGGTTATCAGATGCGGGTAAAAATTGTGCGCATGCTTCTTGAGAGCCCAACTTTATTGCTCCTCGACGAACCGATGAACTATCTTGACCTGCCGACTTTATTGTTGCTCGAAATTTTTCTGCGGGATTATCCGGGAACTTTTATAATGACCTCGCATGACCGTGAGGCCATGCAAAATATCTGTACTTCGACTTGGGAAATCGCTCGTGGAAAACTTACTGAGTTTCCTGGTGACATTGAAACTTTTCTGGACTGGCAGGCTGAACAGGCTGAATATTCTCGGCGCACCAATAAACGTTTGCGACAGGAAATAATGCACACACAGGAATTCGTCGATCGTTTTCGAGCTAAGGCGACCATGGCCACGCGAGCTCAAAGTAAATTAAAACACATTACAAAACTCCGGGCCCAACTTCACAATCTCGGCGAAGCTCTACCGACGACCGCTTTTCAAATTCCGTGTTCATCGGTAACTCAGGGTACAGCGGTTCGCGCCGAAGATTTGGTTATCGGTTATGGCGAAAAAATTATTGCTCAGAATATTTCGCTCGAGATTTTGCGCGGTGATAAAGTAGCCATCGTTGGTGAGAACGGACACGGTAAAACCACTTTGCTTAAAACTTTGGCTGGACTCCTGCCGTCACTTGGAGGCAAGATGAAATGGTGGCATCATGCAGATATCGGCTATTTTTCTCAGCTTTCCGAGGATACAATTTCCCCCAATGAAACAGTTTTGCAGGCTTTGACGCGCGCCGCTCCTTCAGATGCCCCGGCCGAGCGAATCCTGGCGGCGGCTGGCGCCTTTCTTTTTCGTAATGATGATTTGGAAAAACCTTGCTATGTCCTCTCAGGCGGTGAACGAGCGCGAGTTCGTTTAGCTCGACTGGTTTTGCACGAACACAATGTTTTGATTCTCGACGAACCAACTAACCATTTGGATACGGAAACGGTCGAGGTTCTTGCCCAAGCCCTCAAAGTTTACAAAGGCACCGTCATCATCGTCTGCCACGCCAGAACTTTTATGAACGCTTTTGTCGATCGCGTCTACGAAGTCAGTAACGGCGCCGTTCGCCACTACACTGGCACTTATGAAGAATACGTTGCCGATCTCACCTCAGAAGCCAATGAAACTGCCAGTTCAACTCTGATCGATCCAGAACTCGATGCCGGAATCGAAACCGGCCGTCGAGAACGAGCCTTGCTAGTTCGCAGTCTTCGTCGCACCCAACAAAAACTCGATGAAAAAATGAAAAAACTGGATAAAGAAAAAAGCCTCATCCTCGCCTACTTTTTTGAGAACCCAACTGACTACGCTCCAGACAAAGCTCGGAGGTTGTCAGAACTTGATGAAGAACTCGTCGAGGTAGAGAAGGAATGGTTGAAGGTGGAGGTGGAGATTGGGTAGGTGAGCACCTCTGTCATCCCGAGCCAGAGAGGGATCTCGCCGCGTGATCGCCCCTCACCCCAACCCTCCCCCGTACGTGGCGTACAGGAGAGGGAGAATTCATTTTTTAATAAACAAATTTACCCAAGGACTCTCCCTCTTTCGTATGCCTCATACGGGGGAGGGTTGGGGTGGGGGGGGCCGATCCCAATCACTCCACCACTCCAACACTAAATCACTCCACCACTCCAACACTATGCGTCTCCCAACTCGCCGTTCCGAAACTCTTGTCAGCACCACCAAGGTCTCTGATAATTTTTTGTCGCCGGCGGCCATTAAAAAATATCAGACTGAACTTGACGACTTGTTAAAAAACCAGCGAGCTCCAGCTATTAAAGAAGTTCAGCGTACCGCCGAGATGGGGGATTTTTCGGAGAATGCGGCTTATCAAATGGCTAAGTGGCGTTTGCGAGGTATTAATTATCGAATCACGACACTCGAAGAAAAATTAAAAAGCGCCATACCAATCGATATAGCCGAAACCACCTCGGGCGTGGTTCGGATCGGTTCGACAGTGGTGGTTGAGGTGGCTGGGCAGGAAATGGAATATCAAATTCTTGGTTCACAGGAAAGTAATCCGTTAAAAGGTCTGGTTTCGTATCTCTCACCACTTGGAGCGGCGCTTTTGAATCATGTGGTTGGCGATGTGGTGGTGGTTAAGGTTGGTGAGAAGGAGGTTGAGTATCGGATTGTTTCTGTTGGTTAGGTTGGATCGGCCTCCCCCTCACTCTTGGGTGTCCCCTCACCCCAGCCCTCTCCCGCCGAGAGGGAGAGTACTTTTTTACCTGTCATCCCGAGCCAGAGAGGGATCTCGCCACGTGGCCTGATTTAAAAACATTCGAGTTAATAGACATTTTGGGTTGCTGAAAACATTGTTTTTAACCTAAGATTAGCCTAGAATAGAGAATATTTTATATGACACATAAAAAACTGCCCTTCTTGTGGCAGTTTTTCCGTTAAAAAGAATGGCCGAAGAA
>JAZDHJ010000006.1:0-25379 GCA_043805995.1 Candidatus Uhrbacteria bacterium | reverse complement strand
CCTTAACCCCTCTTAACTCCTCTAAACCCCCCTTAACCCCCTTCAACCAAAACATGGGCGATGTAAATAACATTTGTAACACCGAAACCTGGCTTTACAGCGACATTGTAAAAGATCATTTTTTTAATCCCAGGAATTTTTTGAAAGAAGAAAATCCACCGGCGGATTTTAAGGCTTATGGAAATTATGGTTCGCCAGCTTGTGGAGACGAGATGAAGGTTTGGTTAAAAATTGATCCAGCGACAAAAAAGATTGTTGGCTATCTCTGGAAAACTTTCGGTTGTGCCAGCGCCATCGCCGCCGCTTCCATGTGTTCGGTTATGTGCTTGGAAGGTGAAGGCATGGCCATTGATGAGGCAGTGAAGATTACTCCGCAAATGATTGTCGATCGACTCGGCGGCCTGCCACCGAGGAAGATTCATTGTTCAGTGTTGTGCGATAAAGCTTTGCGGTTGGCGATTGAGGATTATTTATTAAATTGTAAAAACGTAAAATAAGCCATCTGTCATCCCGAGCCAAAGAGGGATCTCGCCGCGTGATTTTAAATTAATATCACGAGGCGAGATTCTTCGCGAGGGCTCAGAATGACATAGGTGGTGTAATAATTACCCCTATGAAAATACGAATCAAAGTCGATGCCGATCTTTGTATCGGCGCGGCCGCTTGCGTCACTGTGGCCCCGGAAACCTTTCAACTTAATAACGAAAACAAAGCCGACGTTCTCGATCACGGACAAGCTCCGGGCGGTCCGTCTTACGAACGAGAGGTTGAAGTGACAGACGAGGAGCTGGAAAATATTTTACTCAGTGCCGAGTCGTGTCCGGTGCTGGCTGTTTTTGTTTATGATGAAAACGGGAAGCAGATTTTTCCGAGATAAGTTCGTTAGTTGGGGCGCGCCAGGGCGCGCCCCAACTAACTTTCCGTAAAAATTTTATGAAAACCCTCATCGTCGGCGGCGGCATTGCTGGCACAACTTGTGCCGAAGAGCTTAGGAAACTTTTGCCTGAAGCCGAGATTACTATTATTTCCGAGGAAGAAACCCCACTTTATTCGCGGGTGCTTTTGCCGCACTATTTAAAAGGTAAAGTGCCTCGCGAAAGAGTGTTTTTGAAAACTCAGACTTGGTACGAGGAACAAAATATTTCAGTGGTTGAGGCGCGAGCGGAAAAAATTGATTTAAAAAATAATTTTGTGGCAACTTCTGATGCCCGCGAATTGCCGTTTGATAAATTAGTCATCGCCTCCGGTCGCTACACTCGCGATATTCCGGAATATGAACGTGGCGTGGCCTATCTTTGGACACTTGGCGATGCCGATCACTTACTCCAACTGATTTCCGAACAATCTCGACCATCTAAGGTTGGAGTTTATGGCGGTGGTTTGATCGCTTGCGAGTTTTTAAATATTTTTAAAAACTATAATTTTGATATCACGGTTGCTTTTCGCGGTCCTTATTTTTGGTCGCGAGTTTTGGATGAGGAAAGCGGGAGACTCATCAATCAACATTTAGAAAAACAAGGCATCAAAGTTTTGCCCGAAGCAAAATTTGTCGGTTTAAATGTAGGGACGAACGGTTTACCCATCCGTAGCTCGGCGAAGGTGGGCCGGTTGCCCGAACTGGAAAATTTTCAAACCGATAAAGGAGAAATTCCCTGCAAAATTCTCGGCGTTGGTATTGGTCTAGAACCAGATTTGTCTTGGCTCGCCGATTCGGGAATAAAAACCGAGAAGGGAATTATGGTCAATGAAAAATTGGAAACCAATTTACCAAACGTTTACGCCATTGGTGACACGGCCGAAGTTTACGACATTTTTTCCGGCCACCATCGAGTCATGGGCACCTGGACCGCCGCCCAAACCCAAGGCCGAATCGCCGCCAAAAATATCGCTGGCGAAAATAAAGTCTTTGACCAAATTATCACCTCGACTATGAGTCTGCTCGGCCTCGACGTAATTTTTATCGGTGACAACGATCGTAATTGGGCGGATGAGATAAAAATTGAAGGTAGTGTTGCCGAAGGCGGAGTGGTGCAGATTTTTTATAAAAACGGTAAGGTGATTGGTGCGACGCTCGTGAACAGGAACGAAGACAGAAAGAGGCTACTCGGGCTGTTTCAATAAAGTGTAATCAAAAAACCGTCGCAGATTTGCGACGGTTTCAAAAACTAATTTTTTAGGCGGTAACCGCTCCGGTTAATGCACCCATAACGTAGTTGGAAATAGCGTAAGCAGCGATGATGATGACCAGACCAACAATAGCCGTCTTAAGAATTTCTTTAGCTTTTTTGGCTCCTTTTTCACCACCAGCATCGGTGAAATAAAGAATACCGGCGTAAATGATTAGACCGACAAAAACTATTCCAAGAGCACCGAGGAGGACGTTGATAATACCTCCAACCAAGGTTGGAAGATCCATTGGGGAGGCTCCCATGGTGGTTGTCCCAACAGTGTTAAGCGAAGCGGATCCGTTAGCTAATCCTTCAGGAGGAGTTGCGTAAGCCATATAAAATTATGATAATTATTTATTTATTTTTTTGAAGGTAAACTAACCAACGGTGGTGGCCGCCACTAAGGCGCCCATGACATAGTTGGAAATGGCATAAGCGGCGATGATAATAACCAGACCAATAATAGCTGTCTTAAGAATTTCTTTAGCTTTTTTGGCACTCTTTTCACCACCAGCATCAGTGAAGTAAAGTATACCGGCGTAAATTACTAAGCCCACAAAGACAATACCAAGCGCACCAAGCAAAACATTGATAATACTTCCGATTAAATCCGGGAGCGGCATTGTGTCTAGTTGAGTTGTGGTGCCTATAGTATCAAGAGTGGCTTCACCGGCAGCTAAGCCAGGATTGACGGCCAAAAGAGTGCTTTGCATATGTTTATTTAACCGACAACACCTTCCAATGTGGTCATAACGTATCTGGTAATGGCGTAGGCGGCGATGATAATGACTAAACCGATAATTGATGTTTTAAGAACCTCTTTAGCTTTTTTGGCGCTTTTTTCACCACCGGCATCAATAAAATAAAGGAAGCCGGCGTAAATAATGAAACCGAGTAAAAGTATACCAACTAAGGAAAAGATGACGTTCATGGCGCCGCCAACCATGGTGGTTAGTGGTACCGGGGCAGTGCCAAAACCAGCCGTGTTGGCCGTGGTGGACAAACCACCGGTTACTGAATCCATGGCTGAGGTGGCCGCGGCGACTGAGGGAAGTGTAACAGAAAAAAAGATGACCGACCAATAAAAAGATCTCAGAATTTTGTTGATTCGCATAACGCGAAATGTTGAACTTGGCTCAACCGCTCGCGTTAAGGCCCCTCGAAGCCGAGAGGCCGAATTGTTTTTTTGATTAGGATCCACTCATGGCCGAAGTAACCTGGGTAAGGGCAAAGGTGGCAATGGCGTAAGCGGCGAGACAAATTACCAAACCGATAAGGCCTTGGTAAATATATTTTTTGGCTTTTTTGACTTTTTCTTCCTCACCACCAGCCGTGACCCACTTGAAACCGCCGACCAGAATAATAACTACGGCTACGACACCAAGGAAACCAAGACCGACACGGATAAGGGCGGCAATAGTGGTAACAAGATCAGCTGTACCAAGACCAGAGACGTTGGCAAATTCATCGCCGGTAGTATCACCAAACATTTCACTAGTGGTAATGGTGGCGGCGTGAGTAAGTAATGGGGCCGAGAGGACAAAAATTGTCAGGCCGGCTAGGAGTGATTTTATTTTGTTCATAGGTAGGTTGATTAGACGAGTTTTAATTTATTTTAAGTATAGCAGAAAACGCGCAAGATGTCTTAAAAATAATTGTGGACAATTATTTTTTGTAAAATTTTAGGTGGTAGTTGTAATTGTGCTAAGGGCGGTAAGAAGCGTGTAGAGCAAGGTGTAAGAAATAAAAATGAAGACTAAACCAAAAGCGGCCCATTTTAAAGTTTCTTTACCTTTTTCCACCTTCTTGGGTTCACCGCCGGAAATGATCCACTGTACGCCGCCATAAACAAACATAAGTAGAGCGGCCACGCCAGAGAGACCTAAAATAGCCTTTATTATATTACCGACGACAGTTCGTATGTCGGTTGTTCCTAAAGGATTAGTCAAAACCACAGCCTGAGTGATAAAAGGAAGACTACCAAGAACAAAGATTGTACAAAGTAAAAATAAGTATTTCATAATTATGGGGTTAGGCTGTTAAGGAGTTATCAGTGGGTTGATTAAAGCCTCGGGTGGACAGCAATATTGACCTTCATCGGTGCACTTGTCGAAGCTGCATTGAAAAGAGTCATACATGCTTGAGTTGGCAACTTCTGATGTAACACACGACGCACCGGCTTTTTCACACAAACTTACACAAGAGTAACCATAGCAATTCGAATTTAGACCGCAAGGTAAAGTGTCGGTATCGCCATCGGTATTACTCCCGTCGTTGTTACCAGAACAAATAACATAGCCCTCACTAAGAGTTCCTTGAGTAATAGCTGAACGAAGAGCGACAATGCCGGTATAAGCAACTAAGACAATAATTAAACCAACAGTTGAGGCCTTAATCCATTCCTTGCCTTTTGTTACTAACTTGTCATCACCGTGCGAAATTATCCAAAAGAAGCCACCACCAATATACATTAGAAAAACTAAAGCCGCGACAATGCTTAAAATATAATTTCCAGCATTAGCTACCACAGTCATAAAATCATTCAAACTGCAGTTGCCTTGCAGCCAACAAGCGCTGCAAATATTTTCAAGAAAAACCCCAACTTCGGTTGCCGGCTCTAAAAAATCAGGGGCCTCACAGGCTCCAGTGGCCGCATCAGCCAAAGTTATTGTTGGCATGAGCAGGAATGAGAAAAAAATAATTGTGAGAAGTAAACGCATATTTTGGTGTTTAGGGGTTTAAGGCGCGGAAGGGGTTGTTGGGAGTTTTTAGGTCGGATGTGGGGTTGGATATAAGTCCGAAAGGTGTTAAAGGTTTGAAAGGATTGGTTGGATAAGTTTTTTGATTTAAATTAAAACAATCAAAATCAATACCTTTAGGACCCTTACAACCCTTCGAACCTAAAACCGCCCCAATCCACAATAAAAATCCCCTGCAACCCCTTTAGTCCCTTCCGACCCCCAAAAAACCTAATAAGTCTGATTAACCTTATTTTGAGCCTCCTTAATAATTTTACTAAGGCTATCGGTTACCAGGGCATTATCGATCAAACTTATAAAAGCTTCTTCGACCACATTTGCGTCCTTACCATGATACCAGCTTTCGGCGGTTAAAAGTTGGCTGACAAAAACGCTGACAGCTGGATCCTCGTTCTGAATATTGATGAGGCTGCGGAGGGCGGTTGGTCGGTTGGAGGTGTCTAGGTAAGTCTGAACGTTTTCTTTTTTGGCGGCGAACTGTAGAAAATCCCAAGCCCACTTACTGTTAGGTGTGGCTTTAGAAACCAGCCAAACCCAGTAATTGGCAAAATTTACAACTTTGCCGTTTTCGATTTGTGGTAATGGTGTAATACGATATTCAAGTTTTGGTGCCTGGGCATTGAAAAGAGGTTGGTGATATGAATAACCAAAGAAGAAAGTCGTTTCTTCATTAGCAAAAGCTTCGAAAGAATCCGACATTTCCTTAGTCCAGGTATAAACATCTTTAACCGGATTGGCAAAGTCAGTATAAAAACGTATGGCATCGGCACCAGGTGTACGTTTCTCTGGCTCTTCAGCAAAAGTGGCCGAAGAATTATTTTTTTCCATGGTCGCACCGCCCTGTAACATAAGCACCGATAGAATATCCGAAGCGCGTTCCACATTAGCCCCTGTACCAATCGCGGCGGCTGATTGAACCACCTTACCGTTGGCATCAACTTTGGTTAGAGTTTTAACTTGATCCTGAAATTCTTGCCAAGTTTTTGGTGGCTCGGCAATGTTGGCTGTATTCAAAAGCTCGGTGTTGGAATATAAAGCCAAGGTGTCGACGTATAAAGGTATGGCAAAAATTCTTTTTTGAAATTCGCTGTTAGGACTTGATTGATAATCGCGAACAACATCGTTATAGACCACGTCGACAAAATTGTTTTTTAATTCCTGTTCAGTGATGGCTTTTTCTTCTCGAAGTACGGTGACGGTTTCTTTTTTTATGGTGCCGGTGGTTTCCGAATAGGGAATTGTTAAAGTCGCTGGTAACGGAATAATTAAATCCTTATATTCGCCAATCCAAGTACTAGGCACGGAAAAAATATCTGGACCTTCGCCACGAGCGAAAGCTTGGAGTAATTCATCTTCGTATTCATCGTATCTAAGAACCCTAAAATCAAATGAAACATTTTTGTGAATTTTCTGATAAGCGGCCATAGTGCCGTTAAAAGCCGCCGAGTCCTCAAAAACACACCAGGCTTTTAAAGTGACTGGCAAATTAGCTTCTTTTTCGGCCGTTGAGGTGCCACAACCGGCGCCGAAAGTTGGTAGAATTAAAACAAACAAGAGAAGAAAGGACAAAAGGCGTTGATACATATAGCCCTAAGAAAGAGTTTTTAAATAAGCACGAAGATCTTTTTCTAAATCCGGGTGTTTTAATCCGAATTCTATAACAGTTTTTAAATATTCCAGTTTGTTGCCCGTGTCATAATAATGACCGTCTTTTACCACCACTGTATAAATAGGCACGCCTTCTTTTCGCAAAAGATTGATAGCGTCAACTAACCAAATCTCACCATCTTTACCAGGTGAAAGAGAACGCAGGGCTGGAAAAATTTCTGGGGGTAAAATATAGGCACCGTGGGTAGCGATGTTTGATGGAGCTTCCTCGGGTTTTGGTTTTTCAACAATTTTTTTGATTTTAAAAATATTGCCTTCGACCGGTTCAAGATCGGCAATGCCGTAGCGGCTTAAATAATCTTTATTAGTAATTTCTACGCCTGAAATGACCACACCAGGATATTTTTCGTAAACTTCCATCATTTGGGCTAAACGTGGTGGGTTGGAATGGATAAACTCATCACCCCACAAAACCGCAAACGGTTCGTTTTCGATAACCGGTTCGGCGTTTAAAACCGGTGTTCCATTACCATAAGGTCCTTTTTGGCGAATATAAATAAAGTTGGCCATTTCGGCAATTTTTTTTACTTCATCAAGTAATTTAAGTTTACCGGATTTTGTGAGTTGATTGATTAATTCATCGCTTGGATTATCAAAATGATCTTCGATAGCTCGTTTGTTGCCTCCGGTTATTAAAATTATGTCTTCGATTCCCGAAGCTACAGCCTCCTCGACCACGTATTGGATGACCGGCTTATCGATAATCGTTAACATTTCTTTTGGCATGGCTTTGGTGGCCGGAAGAAAGCGGGTGCCTAATCCGGCGGCTGGTATAACGGCTTTTCTGATCTTCATAAAATAAGGTAGAATAATATTATCTTTAATATACAACTTTTTTTAGATTATTACTATATGCCACGCTTCGTCGTGCCTTTTCGCGAGTACCTTTTAATGGATGCCAATTTTGTCGTTAAGTTTTTGATTATTTCCGATATCATTTTAGTCGGCGCTCGCGGTTTGATCGCGCCAATTTTTGCGATCTTTGCTTTAGAAGTAATTCCTAATGCCACAGTTGAAACAATTGGTATTGCCACAACGATTTATTTGGTGGCCAAGAGTGTCTTTCAAGTTCCGGCCGCTTCGCTTATGGATAAAATAAAGGGCGAGCGCGATGATTTTTGGATGTTGGTTGTTGGTAGTTTGGTTTCTTCAATTTTGCCACTTTTTTATTTGATCATGCACACACCGCTTGAACTTTATATTATTCAGTTTTTGATCGGTCTTAGCTACGCCTTTGTTTTTCCTTCTTATATGGCAATTTTTACTCGGCATATTGATCGTGACAAAGAAGGTCTGGAGTGGGGTGCGTATTTTACTTTGGTTGATTTGGGTTCGGCTGTGGCGGCGGCCGTGGGCGGTGTTTTAGCAGTAACCATTGGTTTTAATTGGGTGATTGTTTTTATGACCGCACTTTCACTTTTGGGCACACTATTGCTTTTTCCAATTAAATCTTGCATGAGAATGCCGGAACCGAAAACGAAATAAAAAATATGTAGGGAACAAAAATTTTTGTGCCCTACATATTTTTTTTATTTAAATTTTTTCAACCCGTCCGCCACCGCCCGACTAACGTTTTTATCCAAAACACTGGGCAGAATTTTTTCCGGGCTCAATTCCGATTCCGGTAGATAACCTGCCAAGGTTTCAGCAGTGGCGATTTTTATTTCATCGGTAATGACTTTGATTTTATTGTCGAGCACTCCTCGGAATAGACCGGGGAAGACCAGGACGTTGTTGATTTGGTTGGAAAAGTCGCTGCGTCCAGTGCCGACGATGAAGGCGCCGGCCTTTTTGGCCAAATCTGGCATGATTTCCGGCGTCGGATTAGCCATGGCAAAAATTATCGGTCGAGCTGACATGGTTTTGACCATTTCTGGTTTCAAAATATTTGGGGCGCTGACGCCGATAAAGACATCGGCGTTTTTTAAAGCCTCGGCTAAGTCACCCACAAGATTTTCCGGATTAGTGACGGTCATCAGCTTAATTTTTTCTTCGTTCAAATCAGTTCGGTTTTTACTAACGATGCCTTTTGAGTCGACTAAGACAATATTTTTTAGACCGTATTTGAGAAGTAGTTTGGTCGTTGCCATTCCAGCCGCGCCAGAACCGCAGATAACCATTTTGATATCTTCCTTATTTTTTTGCGCGAGTTTTAAACTGTTTATCAAAGCTGCCAAAATCACAATCGCTGTTCCATGCTGGTCATCATGAAAAACCGGGATGTCGAGTTCTTTGACGAGACGCTCTTCGATTTCAAAACAACGAGGCGAGGAAATGTCCTCTAAGTTGATACCACCAAAAGTTGGGGCGATGGCTTTGACAGTTTTGATAATCTCCTCAGTATCTTGTGTTGAGAGAACAATCGGATAAGCATCAACGTCACCAAATTCTTTGAAAAGCAAAGCCTTGCCTTCCATAACCGGGAGTGCGCCGTAAGGACCGATGTTGCCAAGACCGAGGACAGCCGAGCCATCGGAGACCACGGCGATCGTGTTACCTTTGATGGAATAATTATAAGCCTCGTCCGGATGCTCGGCGAGAAACGACGAGACCGCGGCCACGCCGGGTGTGTAAGCCACGCTTAAATCATCACGAGTTTCAATTTTTGGAAACTTATTCTTGATTTCAATTTTACCTCGAAACTCAAGATGACGTTTCAAAGATTCTTCGCGGTAGTCCATATGGTTGTTGGTTTAGTTTTTGTTTGATTATCTTAGTCTGGTTGAGCCAGACTGTAAATATCTTGGGTCGGTAAAAATAAAAGATTCCACCCCGTCATCCCGAGCCATAGAGGGATCTCGCTTGCCACGCCGTAGCTCGCCTCGAGCGAAGGGTGGCCACGTTATTACAGACGATGTGGTTCGTCTGGTTTTTTAATTTTTAAATAGCTAATCAAAACCACCGAAAAAATTAAAGACAAAAATAATCCAAAAATTAACATAGCCTCTCGGAAATTTAATACTTCCAGGTAGTAACCAAAAAACGGCGAAATAATTACGAAAATTCCACGATAAGATAAACTTTTGAAAGATAAGATGGTTGCGTATTTTGATTCCGGCGTTGTCTTTAAAATTTCGTGACTTATAGTAATTGTAGAAACCGCCGAAGCCAAATAAACTAAACCAAAGACCAAGAACCCGAGTCTAAAAACAAAGGAAGAAATAATAAAAATTGGAATAATGAGAAGTAGAGTTAGTACGAAATATGTCCATTTTTTTAAAAATAATTCAAAACGATCGGCTGTTTTTGAAGCCAGAGCCGCCATTAAAAATAGATAAGCTGAAGCTAGGCCAAAATATCGAATATCTAAATTGGAATTTTCCATGTAGATCTGAGTTAGTGGCTGAATAATCTTAAAGGCAGCTCCAAAAATTCCGGAAAAAACGAACAACCATAAAAGCCATTTTGAATTCTTAATAAGATAAAAACTTTCGGTAATAATTTTTAAATAGTGTGGTTTTTCTTCACCTTTAATTTTTTCTTTTTCTTTTGAAGGGATAGAGACAACGATAAAAAATAATAAAACAAAAGCAACTGTCGAAGCAATAAAATTTAAACGCAGGTCTATGGAAGAAATGAAACCACTGGCCAGAGCAGATAACGAAAGGCTAATCAAACCGATTAGTTGAGCTGTGCCTTGGTATTTTTTATAATCGTTTTCTTTATTTTGTTTACGTAAAATTTCATAAAACAAAGCCATATCGGCGCCGCTCATAAAAGCTACACCCAAGGCACAAAAAATATTAGCTATTGAAAAGGTGATAAAACTATGGCCAATAAAAAAAATAAAACAGGATAATATCCACATTAAAACCCCAGCCAAAACGCTTTTCTTTCGACCGATATAATCGGCCAGGGCTCCAGTAGGAACTTCGAATAAAACAACAGCGACAGAAAAAATAGCTTCGGTTAAAAAGATTTGGGTAAAAGTTAGTCCGGAATCTTTGAAGAAGAGGTAAATAATTGGTAGGAAAAATAAAAAATTACTCAACGCCGAGTATAAGTAGTATTTGTAAATATCCTTATTCATAAGAAAAAATAATCAATTTGCGTATCAAGCTTACTTTAAAAAAATAACCCCGTGAAGGGTTTTTATCTTTTAGCATTGTCTGATTTAATAGACTGTTGGTCGCCCCGAATCTTTAGTCGAGTCAAGATTCTTTGGCGGCTATAATATACTGATGTTATGGTCGAAGACCATGAGCGAGTGAGGGAAAAGGAAACTGTGGGCCCTTCGACTCGGTTCAGGACATTCGACTACAGCAGTCACGGTACGGCTGTAGTCGAATGGCGGAGAGGGTGGGATTTGAACCCACGGTACCCTTGCGGGTACACTTGATTTCGAGTCAAGCGCCTTCGACCACTCAGCCACCTCTCCGTTTTAAATTTTTACCACTCCTCGTCGGGGGTTAATCCCCCGAAGTCACCTCTACGTTTTTTTATATTTTAACTGGATCTTCTTTTTTAAATTTTTCGTACAGACCGTGATTTCTTAATGTGTCGGCCAATTGTCTACGTAAAGCAATTCGGCCCTCGGAAGTTTTTAAATATTGTTCTCTTCTTCGCGCGTCAGACTCTGTGGTGTAACTTTCAAATAAAATTAATTTGACCGGTCTAAAAGATCTTGTCGATTCAACTTGACCATCCTCGTGTTCCTTTACCCTCCTGTTTAAATTGCCGGAGTAACCTTTGTAAAGATTCCCGTTTGAAAGTAAGAGTATATAAACGTAAAACATATTTAGGTCAGCCAGGGGATTAACCCCTGGCGAGCGCCTTACACTCCCAAGCCGGGGGTTCATCCCCCGGAAGGCCGGGGGTTCATCCCCCGGAGCCACCTCTCCGTTTGGAAATTTCAAACCCCAAATCACAAATTCCCCCGCCGTCGTAGGACTTTGGCGGGGTCCCGCCAAAAGTTTCTGCCGGCGGGACAAAATGGATTTTGTTCTTTCGAAGGTGAAATTTGCGTTCAAAATCTATCACGGCGGGTGAAAAAAAACAAGTTTTGCGGGTGAAAATTTTTTACAAAAAAGATATACACATCCGCTGATAAATTAGGGTTTTTTCGAGCTTTTGACCATTGACTTTTTCGATTTTTTGTGATAGATTTTTATTATCATTCGATTTTAAAAATCTCGGAATTCTATTATGGACACCCAGCCAACAAATCAAGAAATTTTAATGGCCGTTAAAGACCTGTCTTTGGTTGTTAAACAGAATACCGTCGATATTAAAGATCTGTCTTCGGCCGTTAAACAAAACACTTTTGATATTAGAGATTTATCCTCGGCGGTTAAACAAAATATTGTTGATATTAAAGACTTGGGTTGCACTATCCAAGATGTTTTAGAAGCAGTAAGCGACTTCTCTAATCGAACTGATGAAAGATTTAATCGCATTGAGGGTGATATTGTTGGAATTAAATCAACTATGGTTACGAAAGACGAACTCAAAGCCGAGTTTGCTAAGTTTGAAACCAGAATGGTTTCAAAAGATTATCTTGATCAAAAATTATCTAGTTTTAAGGGCGATTTGGTTGAAGCTACACGAGGCGAAAATAAAAAGTTAACCGCGACCGTCAACTTACTCGCGGTCAAAAAAGTTTTTACCAAAGAGGAGGCGACAAATGTTTTGGCTTTGGAGTTGGTTGTTTAAATCTTCTTTTTAATTAAAAAATCACCAGCCATAAAGCTGGTGATTTTTTCTCTCAAAGTTCTCAATCTATTCTCTTTCCCGTTCCGGGGGAAATGATAGAGGTGAATTAAGAATTTAGTCGAGGATGGCAGGTAAGAAAACCTGCCAAGTGTGCGCCCCGTAGGGACTACCGATTGATCCACGCCAGAACGAGTGTTCCGGCGGTGAGAATCGTCCCAACCCAAAGGGTCAGGACAAGCAGGGCGAACCGTCGTCCTGACAAAATCAAGAAATTTTCGAGTTTAATGGTTCCGTCGTTCGGAACTACGACCTCGACTGTCACCAAAAAAACCATCGAAAAAATTGAAAAGATTGCCCAAAGGGCCATAAACAAATTGAGCATAATCATCCTCCTTCGGGAGGCTATCCTTTGTGTCGCGGCCAGCTGATCGGGCTGACCAAGGATTCCCTCGGTTGGAGGGAGGTGTTTTGAATCATCGTCAGTGACACGGGCCGACGAGAAGTTGGAGTTTTTGACACCACGAACCGAATTTAGAAAACAGTTCATGATGCTCTTGCTAAAAACAAATTTATTGTTTTCAGAAAGAGTTTTTTGAATTCGAGGATGAACGAAAAAAACGGATTTGCCTAGCTTTTGAAAGATACACAAATCCGTTTTTCCTACTTAAAACCAGTAGGCTTGGGTTAAGGCTCTCTCATCTTCGCTAATTAAGAATATAAAGACTTCGCTTTCCTTATATTTTAACTATTTTAGAATACCATATTTTTAGGGTTTTGTCAAGGTTGTCGGTTAAAAATTTGGCTGTTTTGAGCCAAAAAAGTCTTTTATTTTTTAAAGCTTTCAATTGCTTTTAAAATCACCGCCGCCAAGAAAATTAAACCAAAAAGCCAAAAATAACACGAATTGTTGGCGGGTTTTTGTTCGGGTTTATTCAATCTCAACATTTTGCCGAGCATAAGGTCCGGTGGCCGACCAAGAAAGGTAGGCAAAAATTATCGCCGTCAGCATAGCCAAATCGTTTTTGAAAAAAGGCACATCGACCAAACCGTGAATCGTCATTTCCACTAAAGCCGTCAGACAGGCCAGGGCTAACCAGTAAAAAGGCGAGTCGATTTTTTTGGCCGAGCGAAAATGTCGAATCGTTTGCCAGGCAAAAAACATGAAAGCTAATAAGCCAAGTAGCCCGAGTTCAGTCCAGAGGTTTAAAACGATATTGTGCGGATATTGAAAGATCTCGATTTCTTTAAAAGTGTGATAAGGCTCGAGGGCGGTTTGATAACCGGAGAGTCCGGCGCCGAAAAGCAGATTGTCTTTTAACATGTTAATCGTCTCACTCCATTGTTTAAGGCGGACGCCGCCGGAGTAATCTTGCAAAAGAATTTTTTCTCGGAAAATTGGAACACTTAGAGAAATTATTAAAATCGGTACGGCCAAAATGATGGCAAAAGCGCGTGAACGATTAATAAAAAATCTGGTTACCAGGAGTGCAGCCGGAATGGCCAGCCAAGCGGCTTCAGTTTGCGAAAAAAAGATGGCGACGGTCGACAAGCCGGTGACTAAAAGCCAAAAGCCGGCTCGTGGATAAAATTCCGCTTCCAGACTTCGTGATAAAGCCCCCAGGCCAAGAATGATAATTGGACCAAGATAGAGACCGACGGCGTTTGGATAAGGAAAAATACTGGTTACACGCCCTTCGACATCCCAAGGAATGGGAATTGATAAACCGGTAAATTTTTGAAAGATGGCGAAACTGGCGACGAGTAAGGCCCCAAGACCTAAAAACATTAAAGCCACTTCAGCGTCGTCGAATTTTTTTAGTGTTGTGCGGAGGATGACGAAAAAGATAATCGGTTCAATTAAGAAAGCTTTGAAGATGCCGAGAGCTGAAGTTTTGTCTGGAGCCACCACAACGCCAATAACGCCGGCAGTTAAAAGTAAGACAATCGGCAAAAGCCATGGTTTTAAAAAAGACCAGTCTTTTTTTTCTTTGGTCAGATTGATCAACCAGAAGATGGTAACCACGCCAACCATCAATTCCAACATGGTGGTCGGAAAACCGAGAATGTCTAAACGGAGTAAATAAGCTGGCAAGGAAGCCATTAGTAAAAAAACCGCCAAACGAAAATCCCGAGTGGCAATGATAGCAAAGACAATTAATAAAATAGAAATAATAAAAGGATACATAAAAATTTTGGAGATTTTTTTAAAACGAATCTCCCTTGCTTTTTAGCAACAATGTTTTCAAATCGCTAACCTTAATTCCACCAATACTTATAATTGTTACCACATAAACCAAGCCACCCAAAGCTACTTCAACCAACACAGGTAGATCAGGGAGAGTGATTAAAACCAGATACATGATAATACTAGCCAGAATTGCTTTGAAGGCGACAGTTAGATTTGGTAGAGTTTTTGTGACTCGAGAAACAACGATAAAGGTGAGAAGAGCAATCAAAAATTCCGAGAGACAAGTTACCCAAGCCGCGCCCCACATACCATATCGAGGGATGAAAATAATGTAACCAATGACCGAAACCGCGGCCGTGAAAGCATAGCCCCAAGTCATTATTTTTTGTTTGTGAAGGGCGACAATGGTGTGTCCGTAAAGCGTGCTGATGAAAACAAAGACAATAGCCAGGACCAAAATTTTTAAAACCAGGCCGGCAACGGCAAATTTTGGTCCGATGATTAACATGGTTAGCGACTCGGCGACAATTTGGACGCCGAAAAGCATTGGAATAACCGCTAGTAGAAAAATATCCAAAGATTTTTGTAAAATGTTTTTAAAATTTTCTTTATTTTCGCCCCAAGCTTGCGTTAGTTGCGGCAGAACCAAACCCATAAACATGGTTGGTAGGGCGGTGGCCACATCGATAACTTTGTAAGCGGCGCCATACTGCCCAACCTCGTTCGGTTTAACCCAGGAGAGAATCAAAACATCGCCTCGCAAGTACATTAGGTTGAAAAGAGTCGAGACGGCGATTGGTGCGCTGCGATGAAAAGCTTCTTTCCAAGTTTTCCAATCAAATTGCGGACGAATAATTATAAGCGGTTTGGCCGCGACGATGACAAAAATTAGCCAGAGGCCATTTGCCAGACCCATGGCTCCAAGAATCCACAAGAGACCTAAATTAAAAACAACACATAATAAAGTGAAGACTAAATAAAAACCGCGGCTGATGAGTTCGGCCACGACGTAGCGGCGAATGGCTAGATGTTTTTGAAAGACACCGATGAGTGAGCCGGCGGCGGACATGAAAAAGAAGGCGGCCGCTCCGGCTGCGACGGCCGCTTTTGCCTCGTTTGAGTAGGGAAGCAAGGTGACGACGAGAATTGATAGAGTATAAAAAATCGCGCCCGAGGTTAGTCTGATACCAAGAATACTACCAGTGATTTTTTTTTCATCGGCGCCCGGCACGGAAATCATTTGGGTCAGAGTGAGGGTTAGACCGAAATCGACAAAGACACCAAAGAAGGAAAGGAAAGTCGTGGCCGTAATGTAAGCCGCCCAATCTTCGTCGCCCAAATATCGACCGAGTAAAGCAATTACCGCCAAACCGGCCACCATACCTAAACCTTTGCCCAACATTTGAATGATGTAATTTGTGGCGATTCGTTTCATGACGCTCATAATGTCATAAGTGTAGCAGATTAAGGGCTTTTTTCGAAGAGTTCGTGAAAAAAGTTGAAAGGGCGTCGTTTTTTTGGTAAAATAAAATTAATAGAGATAATAATAAATATTAAATTAAACCACCGGTTTGGAAATTGAAATTTGGATTTTGGAAATTTAAAATCTTATGGAGGAACTCTTAAAAACAAAAAAAGAATCAACAGACGATTGTCGCGGCTGGCTTGAAGTTTTAGGTAACATTTTTTTTGCTTTTTTCATAATTTTTGCCATCGCTTTCGCCTTGTCTTTTGTTGATCGTATTTTTGAAGAACGCCAAGCGGCCGCTCGGTCACTTGGTGTACCAGTCTGGCATTCTTTTTTGGGTATTGAGACGGCTGTAGCCGCTCCGCTAAAAGGTTACGAAGCTTCTCAAGTTTCGATTTCTGGCAGTAGTTTAATTATGGCTCCGGGTGAAACAAAAACTGTCTCGGTTAGTTTTCAAAATATTGGTACGTCATCTTGGTCAAACAGCGGCCCAAATTTTGTTTCCATTTATACTTACGAACCAAAATATCGCACCAGCAGTTTTGCTGATCCTTCTTGGTTTGCTGCTGATCAGCCAGTCAAACTTTCAGAATCGAGTGTGGCAGTAAATAAAGTTGGAAACATTTCTTTCAAATTAAAAGCCCCGACAAAAACTGGAACTTATAAAGAAACTTTCGCCTTAGCCGCCGAAGACAAAGCCTGGATTCCCGGCGGCCAATTCACAATCACGATCAATGTTGCCAACTCCAATGCCGATATTAAAGCCCCTGCAACCCCTTCCACCCCTTCGTCCCCCTCAACCAACCCCGATGGCTACTCCGCCACCATTCTCATTAAAAGCATCAAAAAAACTATCCAAGCCAAGGGTGGCGAAACCATAGCTTTTACGGCCGGTTTCAAAAATTCCGGCACCAAAACCTGGAACTCTCGTTCTATAAAATTGCCAACCGTTTCCATAGCTTCTTCTGATTACAAAAACTCTTCCTGGGTTGATTCCAGTACCTTGGTTTCTAAAAATGATTCCTCAGTAGCCCCGGGATCGATGGATCTGATCACTTTTCAATTTAATGCACCTAGCGAGAAAGGAAGTTATGTTATTAAATTTTCTTTAGCGGTTGATGGTGTAAGTTCGGTGCCTGGTGGTGAGATTGAAATTCCGGTCGAGGTGACAAGCGACGCGCCCGAGGTTCAGACTAGCCCGAAAATAAATTCTGATGAACCGACTGCGAGTTATATTGATGAACCAACTATTCGGGTTGGAATTTTGATTGTTGATGAAGAGACTGAAGATAAGGTGGAGGTTACTTGTGAGAGTGATTTTGACCTCATGGATGGCAACGGATCACTTTTGGCCGAGGTGGAGAAAAATGATGAGGTTGAAGCTTTTTATAAAAATGGCAAATATTGGTTTAATCGCGGTAAGGGTTTGGAATCAACTTCTTTTTATCTGCGTTTTGTTCCCGACACAGCCAATGCTATTTGTACGGTCACAAATTTTGACCGTCGAGTTACTCGCAGTTCAGCCAATGCCGATAATCAATTCAGAAATGTTTTGGAGCTCCGCTACAACGAACCAAACGATCGCACCTGGCTCATTAATGAATTGCCAGTGGAATATTATTTGCGTGGTTTGGCCGAGACTTCCAATCTTTCTCATCTGGAATTCCAAAAAACTTTAATTACGGCCGCTCGTACTTACGCCTATTATCATTTTGAGCGGGCCACCAAACACGCCTCCGAGTTTTTTCACGTCGACGCTTACGCTGATCAGGTTTACAACGGTTACGGCCAAGAGGCCCGAACGCCGCGGCTGACCCAAGCAGTTCAAGAAACCGCCGGTTACATTGTGACTTACAATAACGAGACAGCTATTACGCCATATTTCTCCCGTTCCGACGGCCGAACTCGTAATTGGAGTGAGGTCTGGCACGGCGAAGTTCCGTGGTGCGTCTCGGTCCCAACGCCAAGCGACGTCGGCAAAAAACTTTGGGGCCACGGCGTCGGCATGTCCGCCTCAGCCGCCCTGAGTATGGCCAATGATGGCGAAACCTGGGACGAAATTCTTAAATATTTTTACACCGGAATTGATCTTATTAAAAAGTGGAAATAGTTTGGAAATTATTTAATTATTTAATTATTTAATTTTTGAATTATTTAATTTAGGAAGTTAGATTTCGTATAATATGTTTTTTAATCTGAAAAATTTTGTCTTCATTTTTTTTCGAAAATTCAATAATTCAATAATTCCCGCCGTCGCCGGGCTATGGCGGGCACGGCAGAAATTTGTTTTGTTACCTTTGCTGCTTCTGTTGCCTCTGGTGCCTTTGTTGCTGCCAACCCAAACCAACGCCGCCGACTCCGCTCTAACTTCCGTCTACAATCGCCGCCCGGATCTTCAAAAAGCTTTCGATAAAACTACAGGCTTGGCCGTACCGAACTCAGCTGCCGGTTTTCTTATTGATCTTACTGATTGGGCCGAACAATATGGTTGGCGAGAATTTCCTGAGTTGGCAGAATATGCGTCGACTTCTTATCCGGAACCAATTTTAAATTCAGTTGCCGCCCCCGAAGTTACAGCTTCGGCTTATATTGTCATGGACAAAGATAGTGGATTAATTTTGGCCGAAAAAAATTCGGCCGTGGTTTGGCCGATTTCTTCGATTACCAAACTCATGACCACAACCTTGGTTTTGGATGCCGGTTTATCGCTCGATAAAGTTTGTGATATCGAGACAGTGGACGAAGTTGGCGGGGCCAGACTTTATGTTTCCGATGGTGCAACTTTTACTCTCAATGATTTGATTTATGCCACCTTGGTCGGCTCGGCCAACAATGCTGCGAATGCCATCGCCCGAGCTACTGGTTTAGACAAAGATGATTTTGTCGAAAAGATGAATGAGAAGGCGGCTGCTTGTGGATTGCCTCACACACAATATACCGATCCGACCGGCATCGAAACGACGAATGTCTCCACAGCTCGCGAGATGGCTAAACTGGCCCGTCAAGTTTTTAGTCGAGCCGATTTTCGAAATTATACCTCGACAGCTAGCAAAACAATTTCAGTTATTTCCACCGGAGAAACAAAGCGGCTTACCAACACCAACTGGCTGCTTTGGAAACCGGCTTATGACGATATTTATGTGATGGCTGGTAAGACTGGTTATTTGGAAGAATCCGGTTGGAACTTGGTGACCGCCTTGCGTCCGGTTTATAAAGAAGATGCTCGAGAACTGATTGTTGTGGTCTTTGGCGCTTCGGCTCGAGGTGACAGTATGAACGACGGCAATGCTTTGGCCAAGTGGGCTTGGGAGAATTATCGGTGGTAGTTGTGTTGGAGGGGAAAGGGGTTAGGGGAACAGGGAAGGAAACTTTATTTAGGGGATTAAGGATAGTTTTTGGAGGGACTAAAGGGACTGAAAAAACATCAACGAAATTATTCGTTGGTTTTTTTATTTTAAACCACCTTATCAAAACCAACCCCTTCAGTCCCCAGAATTTTTTATAACCCTTAGTCCCCTGACACCACCTTACCCCAATCAATCGTCACCTTTACTTTTTCTCAAAGACAACGTAAAAAGGAATAAGCAAAAACACAAACAGCTCATCGATTTTCTGGAGGAAAATAAGGTGCACATTCAAATCAGTGGTTTTCCAAGATCAAACGAAAGTCAATTCTTTAAACCTGGTTCATCTCCTGATAGTCTTCTTAGGTGTCTTTATGACGCCTGCCTTGAAACCGGTTTGTTTTCTGAATCTGAGGTCGGTGTTAGTTTTGGCAGACCTAGAGATGGATTTGATGCCACAAATCTTCTTATCAAAGTCTTTGGTCTTGTGCGCGGAATTCAGGACGAGGCCATGTTTCGTCTCTTCGAGATCGCATTTTCCAAAGCAGCCGGACAACATTTGGCCGCCCCCGAGTCCAAGGGACGTTTTCCGTGGGAAGTCACGGTAACTTTCCATGAAGGAGAATGTTTCGACGTGGCTTAACGGCCATGAATGTTCGTTTCGAATCGTCAGACGTCTCACTCCGCAGTGGACGTTTTTTTATTTGATTAAAAGTTGGAAATCGTTTAATTTAGGATTGAGTTAATTTTTTAAAAAGTATGAATAATTTTAAAAATATCTTGATTGGCGGCTTGGGTGTTTTTTCGGCGATGATTCTTTTGAATGGTTGCGGATCAACTTCGGTGTCCGAGAATTCGACCAGTCAGATTGTTGAAGGTGGTCAAATAGAAACCACCAATTCGGCGACAAACGGAGGCCAGGAACCAGTTCAAGACTTAGGTGATGAGTGTGGCGATGGTGCCTTGCTAACTTACAATTGTTGGACCAGTCGTTTTCCGGCCACACCAATGGAAAAAAGTGACGTCACCTGCAGTTTTTCCATCTCTTGTTGCGGTGAAGTAAAAAACGGCTGGCAAACCGTTTACCCAGAAGCCGCCGGCGCTCGCGGTTTAGTGGACGGTGGTTCAATTTCAAGCAGCGCGAGCTGCAAAACCTTGTCACCACTCGATGTGGATGAGGACGGCACACCAAACGAATCTGACCCGACACCGATTAATGACGAGAAAGAAGTAAAAATCGAAAACTGGTTGCCGTGGGTGAAGGACAATTTATAAAAAAAATAATTCTCCTTCCCTCATCGCCGCGGTGGGGGAGGGGTGGGGTGAGGGAAGTTACAAAAAAAGATCGCCGATTAAATCCAGCGATCTTTTACTTTTTACAATTTTTACTTCCACCCCAACCAAAAACCTAAACAATAAACCTCCTTAATTAAATAATTCAGAAATTCAATAATTCAATAATTAAACCACCTTCTTCTCCGCCTCAGCAATCATTTTAGCTTCCTCTTGCTGATGTCTGGCCTTGCTTTCGTTTATGAGCCTGATAATAGTTTCCTTAACTCTTTCCGGATGAGGGACATTTTTAAAAATGAAACGGGTGCGTTCACCGGCGGTTTGGATGTGGACGTTGCCATAGTCGAGGAAGGTGTGGATGATGCCCTTAACTTCCGAGGTGGCGTCTTCGACGGCTGAAAGGTGAAGCTCGGAGGCAGTGCGGGTAAAGAGGCCTTTTTGTTCGATGTTGATAATGCGTTCGTTGCTGACAATCCAGACATCGAGATAGTAATCAGTGAATTCCAGAAAAGCGAAAATCCAAATAGCTAAAGTATAGACACTGGTCGCCAGGACAATAATTGGACCCAGATACAGGCTGTTTAACCAGATTTCTATTTTTGACCAGAAAAACAAAATACCAAACAGTGGCACGAGGTACAAAAGAATCGTGAAAAAAATGATTTCAAACGGCGCGGTCCAGTGGCGGCGCAAAAAAAGATAAACTTTTTCATTCGGCCGGGCGTTTGGTAGGTGATGTAAATCCATCATATGCCGAGGGTTGATTTTAAATTAAAAAAGTCCGAAGGATCCCAAGTGACCGTCCAATCAAAAGTCCCAAGATAAGAAAAAGTTAGTGCGCCAATAATAATGGAACCACCAAGGAATAAAACGACTAAGACGTAGCTGCCAAAACTGTAGGTGGCGAAGCGGAGCAGATGATAGATATTGAAAAATCCGTAAAGGACAAAAAGAAAAATGCCGACGGCGTAGGGAATAAGCAGTAGCCAAAGAGGAAGATTTATGGATGGGAAGTCGAACATATTATGGGAATTTCTGAATTATTTAATTATTGCCGTGCCCACCATAGCCCGGCCTGTCCACCGAAGCCGCCTAGCGAAGGTGGGCGACGGTGGGAATTTTCGAATTATGGAAGTTTATTTTTTAGGATAACAAATTCCAATTTGGAAATTGGTTTTTGGAAATTGGAATTTCCGATAATTATTATACAGATGATATCGGGTACATCGCACTCATTGTTTCACTACAAATATTTATTTCAATATCCGAAAAATTCCAGCCAAAAATATATGAAACAACTACTTCTGATAGTCTTTTGACGGTGATTGAACTACCAATTTCTTCTTTTTCAAGTATTAGTAAATCTTGCCCGTCTTTCGTAACACCTAGAACAAAAGTTGAGTGAGCATCATAAAATTCTTCATCTCGACCATCTGAAAATAAAATTACATTTGACTTTGTGCCATCAGAAAGCTCTTCTATAATTTTTTTGACTATTTTTTGGGAAATTTCAGCCGCTTCTTTTAAACTTTCTGTGTTAATAACTCTTGAATGAGGAACAGGAATTTGTTTGCTATTTTTAAAAATATTTTCGGTAAAAAGTCGCATTTTTTTTCCATATGTTTGACCGGCTTCACTTTTAAACATTCTGTCAATTTCTGCTACCAAAGCCTCTTGCCAATTGGTACTACTACCAAGGGTTTTCCTATTAGGCATAGTAAATTCTGGAGCCGTCATGGTGGACACACCACACTCTCTTTTTAATAAAGACAGTAAAAATGAATGGCAGTCATAACTTTCTTGATCGTGATCTTTATAGTGTTCAGCTAACCATTTTTTAGTGGCGTCAAAATCCATTTCTCCATCAATAAATTTTTGAGCTATTTCGGTCGTTTGATTTAACAATTCAGAACGTTGTTCTCGACAATGTTCTGGTTGTTCCGGGTTTGCCCGGCGGACTTCTGCTGAAGGAAAAGTTTTCATATCCGTTAAATTATATCAGAATTTTAATCGAAAATCTATTTTTTAAAACCAACCCACCCTCGTCATTGCGCCGCGCCCGCCTTTGGAGGGAGGAGCCCCATGTTCGTAAGACGACGCGGCAATCTAATAACGTCGTGTTCGAGATTGTTTCACGGGGCGTTTGCAATGACGGATTTTAAATTCACCCCAACTTACTTCCGTTCGGCACATCTTTATCCGGCACGGCCAAAACCACCGATCCATCCGCCCGATAAAATCCAGAACATAAAAATTCCGAGACAAAAGGGCCGATTTGTTTTGGTGGAAAATTTATGACGCCGATAATTTTTTTGTTTAAGAGATCTTCTCTTGAATACAAATCCGTAATCCGGGCGCTGGATTTTTTAACCCCAATCTCCGCCCCAAAATCCACCTTAATTTTATAAGCCGGAATCTTAGCTTCCGGAAAATTTTCCACCTCGACGATGGTACCAACCCGTATTTCTATTTTTTCAAAGTCCGGCCAGGTTATTGGTTGCATAATTATTACGAACTTAACCCAATATTTTTTGATTTCTATTTTTTAACGATTATAAACATAAAATCACCAATTTCGTCATTGTGATATAAATTTTCTTTTGGCCATAATTTATGTTGTTCTTTTATTTCCAGTCCGCTATTTTCTATGTCATTTTTAAAATGGTGAAGATCGACTTTGTATTCCTCGTGCCGGATAGCGGAAAGATATTGTTCATTGAATAAAGCAAAAAGTTGATTTTCGTTTAATTCTTCGGTATTTATCATATATTTTATTCTTTCCAGATAAAATTTTTCCGCACTATCTATGGCTTCAATTTTATTTGAAAAGCTTTCTATAAATTTTTCATAAATAACCAAAACCCCATCTTCTTTAAGACAAGAACGGATATTTTTGAGAAAATTTATTTTTTCAGTATCTTCGATGTGGTGATAAGACGAGGTGGCAAGGGCAATATCAAATTTTCTGTCTATTTCGAAATTTACAGAATTACCATAAACAAATTTAAATCTTTCATCTTTCAATTTTTCTTGCGCGAACTCGATAAAGTTTTTGTTTATATCAAGACCCAAATATTTTAGGTTATTTAGTTTTGAAAGTAGAGTTCTTGGAAAAATACCGGTGCCGCAACAAAAATCAATAATTTCAACCGAATCTTTTTTATCGGTTATATTTTTAATTAATTCAAAAACTTTATAAGAATTATTTTTTTCGAGCTCGGTGCTAACATAGTCGTCGTAAATTTGAGGATTCATCTCGTATAGATTTAGTGCCATAATAAGTAGAAAATATAAAGTTTCTCTAGTTTGAATTTACTCCAACCCCTCCGGTACCCCGATCCCTAAATGTTCATAAGCCTTCGGTGTCGCCATCCGACCACGAGGTGTCCGCTGCAAAAAGCCTAATTGAATCAAAAACGGTTCGTAAACATCCTCGATGGTTTCGGCTTCTTCTTGAGTGGCCGCGGCGAGGGTGCCGATGCCGACTGGGCCGCCGTTGAATTTTTCGATCAGGACTTTTAGTAAGTGGCGATCGACTTGGTCGAGGCCGAATTTGTCGACGTCGAGCATTTTTAGGGCTTCTTCGGCTGTCGGTTTGGTAATTTTGCCGTCGCTTTTTACAGCCGCATAATCGCGGACGCGGCGGAGCAGGCGGTTGGCGATTCTTGGGGTGCGGCGGGAGCGGCTGGCGAGTTCGTGGATGGCGGCGGCTTCGGTTTCGACGCCGAGAAGATTGGCACTGCGTTCGATGATTTTTTTCATTTCCTCTTCTTCGTAAAAATTCAAATGATAGGTCATACCAAAACGGTCGCGGAGCGGGGAAGAGAGGAGTGAGAGTCTGGTGGTGGCGCCGATGATGGTGAATGGTTCGAGAGCCAGGCGGAGAGTGCGGGCGGTTGGTCCTTTGCCGACGACAAGATCGAGGGCGTAATCCTCCATGGCTGGGTAAAGAATCTCTTCGATAGTTTTGTTGAGGCGATGAATTTCGTCGATAAATAAAATGTCGCTTTTGGCCAGATTGGAAAGAATGGCGGCCAGGTCACCGATGCGTTCAAGGGCTGGGCCGGAAGTGACTTTTATCTGCGCGCCCATTTCTTTGGCGATAATGTGAGCCAGAGTGGTTTTGCCCAGACCTGGATTGCCGTAGAGAAGTACATGTTCGATTGGTTCCTGTCGACCAGTCGCCGCTTGCATGAAAATTGATAAGTTGTCTTTCAAAGCTTGCTGGCCAATGAATTCCTTAAGCGACTGTGGACGCAAACCAACCTCAAAATTCCGCTCCGGTTCGCCGGCTTCGGGGGTAACTAAACTTTCCTCAGTTTCTGGTGCCAAAACTTGGTCATCGCGTTGAATCATATGGTTATATTATGGACGAGGTTGGCACCGACGGCAAGTTTGAGAAATAAAAAGCTCACCAGATGAGCAGGTGAGTGTGGAATAGAGAAGTTTAAGTGATTGTTTTCAATCCTGCTAGTCTCAAAAATCTCAATCTGTTTACCGAAACCCATTCTCCTCTTTGAACCATTGATTGAAGAAGAGGTACAAGTTTTCCGGGTACCATGGATTCATCCGACACACCCGAAGGAATCTCCCGGAGTATTTTTTTAAGGAGAACAGGCAACTGTTCGGGTTCTTTAGGTTTCGGAGTCGGTTCGGTTGAGGGCGGTGGTTCGGTTGAGGGTGGCTGGGCGAGACCAATGAAGCTGTGAATTACGAAACTCCAAAAACAGACAGCTTTTGACAAATTTGATAAAATATAAAAGACACCGATAAGGTGTCTTTTATAAACGACTAGTGTCTTGAATATGTCATCAAAAATATTCAAAAAACTTCAAGTCG
>JAZDHJ010000005.1:0-5313 GCA_043805995.1 Candidatus Uhrbacteria bacterium | reverse complement strand
CCTAAAGGTGTTAAAGGTATTAAAAGGATTGGTTGATTGGATACGTTTTTTAATTTCGTTTCAAAAACCTAAACCAATACCTTTAGGACCTCTATGACCTTTCGGACCTAAAACCGATCCGATCCACCATAAAAATCCCCTCCAACCCCTTCCGCCCCCTCGGCCATAGCCTACGGGCGAGGCCTTAAACCCCTTCAATCCAAGACAACCGATTAAATCACGAAACCGCGTTCGTGTCAATAATAACACGATCTGGTAATTCCGATAATTTTTCTAGGACAACTGGCATCGAGCTCGGTTCAACAGAAAGAGAAATTGAGCAGCCTTTTCCGTGTTCGTATTTTATCGGGAAAACTGTAACTCCTGGTAATGAACGAAAAATTTCGGCTGCGGTTTTTAGTTCCAATTCAACCCTAAGTTCTTCTGGATCGCGAATTTTAAGCGAAACCCAACGAACGAAGGGTGGCACTTCATAAGAACGACGCAGCTCAAGTTCTTTTTTTAGGCAAGCCTCGGGATTATCATAATAAGCCGAGAAAATTTCCGGACTTCTGGTTTGGGCGATAAATACCGCTGATTCGCGAATAGCTAAACCGCGCAGATCCTCAACCATTCGCAGGGCGTTTTCAAAAGATCTAAAACCAGGGTCGAGTAATGGTAAATCAGCGTCTAAATTTACTACCAAACCAAAGTTGCCTCGAGAAAAAAACTGACGATAGGTTTCCAAATAATACGAGGTAACTAAAAGAATTTGAGCCGAGTCGTCTTCTTGGATAGCCTGATCAATTAAAGAAATCGTCGTTTCAGGGAATTGTTTGAGTAGGGCTTGTTTAATGGTCTGGTTACCAAAACCTTTTTCGACCAAACGAATACCACCACACTTTGGGCAAAGCAAAGGAATCGGTTCAGCTCGGCCGCAATGGTGGCAGCGAATGGAAGTTTCGTAAACAGTAAAGACTCCAGCGCAAGCCGGACACGGAAAACCTTGTCCACATTCGGCACAACGAAGCGACGAAGCTTTACCTTTGCGATTATAAAAACAAAGAATTCGTCGACCGCTTTTAAGGCAATCGTTTATTGCACCGTCGAGGGTCCAAGAAATAAGCGGGTGTTCCGACATTGGTCGCTCGTCATTGAGGTTGACAAAAATCGGTCTGGGTTCCGGATGCTCAAGGTAAATTTGTTCGGGTTTGAACAAAACAAAATCATCGGCCCGTGGGGCGGAATCTAAAAAATATAATCGACAGTCGGTTTGTCGTTGAAATTCTAAAACAATGTCACGGGCATCGTACCTGGGATTGCGATCTCGTTGTTTGTGGTTTTCGTGACCGGAATGAAAAACAAAAATCGCATCGGTTACAGCCGAAAGAAGCAGGGAAGCAACTCTGGAACCAAGTAAAACTCTGGTTTGTCTACTACGAAAATTATTCCAAGCCGTAAACCGCCGACCTGCTGATTCCTCACCCGAGACAATCGAGAGACCAAAGCCAGTCAAATATGGCGCCAGAGCCTCAATTTCGCGCAATCCAGGCACCAAAACAGTAACTTGGTCTTTTGGGTGAGCATGAAGGTAAGCGGCCACCACGGCCGTCATACGCGTAATATCGGAAACTGAAATAAAAGCCATTCGTCTCTCCTCAATTGCCTGCAACGATCGTTGAATGGCGGGAACTTCTGAAGTGCGAATTTTTAGGGTTAAAGGAACTATGTTTGAGGCGGTTGAAGGTCTTTTTGACGGCGTGGGAATGGCCGCGTTAAGAATCGAAGGGATGCTTTGGGCCAAGTCTTTAGCCAACCACTCAAAATTTTTTAATTCGACTTCAGCCAATTTAGGTAAACTAGAAATTCCAATAACCGTTTTTAAATTTTGTCGTGGCGAAAAGCGTTCGTGAATTTCTTTAACTAGGCCCAGCACCTGTTGATTCCGTAAAGGTATTTGAACAAAAAAACCGCGCTCAAGTTTTAAACCTTCGGGCACCAAATAATCAAAAGCCGAGAACTTCCTCGGCATTCTTTGGATTGGGTAGACTTCCGCTATCAACATATAGTCGTGAGTCGGTGCTCCCCCCACCCCAGCCCTCCCCCGTACGCGGCGTACAGGAGAGGGAGAACTCTTGGTTTTTTGATTTTAGAAAATCTCATGATCAATTAAAATTTAATTCTCCCTCCTTCGCATGCCGCATGCGGGGGAGGGTTGGGGTGGGGGCAAAATTCGTAACAAACCTACAAATGAAACTGGACCGTTAAATAGCCAACCCCGAACGGCGCTTCGTAACACAATTCTTCTGGTCGCACATTGGTTCCTTCGAGTAATCCAAGCAACATAAGGACTGGTTGATAAGCGCATTCTGACGACTTGATAATTAATTCCGGACTTAATTGTAGTAAACCAGAAGCTGTGACGCTGGTCAGAGATTCTCTTATGTTCTTATCAAATTCTGCACCTTCGGGTCGAAGACCGGCTGGTGCCTGACTGGATAAGGCGTGTGACAAATCACCGGCTGAGATGACCGCCACGCGTTTATCGGTAGTTGAAACAATCTCCTTTAACAACTGACCAAATTCAAAATGTTTTTTTGGCGACAATTTTGGCGCCGAAAAAATCGGTAGCACGGAAAACTTTTTTATTTTTTCGGTTAATTTAATAAGGGGAACTGAGGTAGAATAATTTAGTTGCGAGTCGGAAAATAAAGTAAAAGGCATGTTGGAACGCCGTAAAAATCTTTGAAGCCGATCGGCACAGCCGAGCTCGCAAGAATAATCTATTTTTGTTGTCAGATCGCCAAATTCACTTAAATTTGTTTGGTAAGTATTGCTCAAATTCAAAGCAAAAACTTCCGGTGCAGGATTGCCGTGACCAGCCAAAATAATTAAAACCTCTGGTCTGGCCGCATATAATTCTTGGGCCACAATTTTAAACGCCTCGTCGGTTTTTTTAAGAACTTCAGTATTTTCTCGACCAATGGTCGGGAGGAGGAGTGGGGTGTGGGGAACGTGAGCGGCGTAGACGAGCATATCTGGTGGAAATTTTCGAATTATTGAATTATTTAATTTTCGAAAATATGGTTTTTCAATTTGGAAATTGGCTTTTGGAAATTGAGATTTATTGCGAAGCTGTTTCAATTTGTGAATCTTCGAAACTGATTTCTTCCAAGGCTTCACCAAGTGATAAAAGGTTAACTGATTTTTCGTTTGTCCAAATTACGTTTTCCCATTTGTAACCGAAACCTAGAAAAACTGATTCGCTGGCAATTGGCCGACGTAAACCTTCGGAGACCAAATAAACTGCCGGTTGACCGGTTACACCGACTAAAGAGCCATCGGCAAACTCAACCGGAGAACCGGTATCGTAAGTTTCGAGTTCGCCTTTGCCGGCCGAAATAATTTTTTTATCAGCAAAACGGGCCAACAAAATTTCGCGAGAATAAATTGGATATTTTACACTATCCTCAACATAATAAACTCCACCACTTGTGGTGTCTTGAACCAAGGCACCTTGAGGATAGACAGAGTCAGAAGTGATCGGATCACCAACCTCGTACATAGCCAATTCGCCAGAAGTGACACTTACCAAATCGTCCTCGATAAATCCAATGGATCTAAAAGTTTCCATGGAAACTATATTGCGAATTGTGTCGTCGACTAATAAATAAATTGAACCATCTTCGGTTTGGAGCAGGGAATAGTTTGGTAAAGAAATGGGATTGCCTTGTGGATAAGCACCAAGTTCAGTTGGTGAAACCGCCACAATCATTGCTTCATTAAAACGCGAAAGCAAGGCGGCCCGAGAAGTGATTGGCCGGCGTTCACCGTATTGAATAAGCCAGACGCCACCAGTCTCACTGTCTTGCAAAAGTGAACCTGAAGGATAATTGCGAGAAAACCAATTCTGCCAAATAGTCGAAAAATTCTCATTGCCTTCGAGGTGTGGAGTGTAAGTATAAAGGGCAGCTGTAGCATTATTCGCCGGTACTACCGTTGTTCCATCAATTCGACAAGCTTCACCCGGAGCAAAACCCATGACAGTCTGACCATTTTCGGCCAAGTCGACCAAATAACCTTCAGTGAATTGAAGCGTGGCCGAATTAATTTGTTTAGCCAAACCGCGCCAGCGCTGAATGGCCGGATCCTCAAGAGAGCAATTATCGCAAACACCATAACCAAGTGCCCAGTCGAGTTGTTTTTCGGTTGGATCATCCTCGGTAATCAAACTTTGTTCTTTTTGCAGCATGACCATGATGACTTTTGGATTAATGCCGTTTCGCTGAGCCGCGCGCCAAATAATATCGGCAGCGTAACGAGTTTTACCGTCAATATCCACGGTTTTATAATCAGCTAAATAACCTTTTCCCAAAAAAGCCTGAATATCACCAAGCTCCATGCTAAAATAATCAGTAAATTCCTCGTCGGAAATAATGTAATTGGGATTAAACGTCGCGGCTCTGGCCGAATACGGTAAAAATAAAGAGAAAGCCATTAAAATGGCAATAAATTTGTTGAAGATTTGTTTATTCATAAGCGAGATAATTATAGCAGTTTTTATATGAAATTGCGAATTGTCACGAATATACGAATATGCGAATTATCGCTTATTGTTGGGTGGTTGTGTCCAACAAAAAAACTGGCGATGATTCACACATTCGTATATTCGCCAAGATTCGCCATTTCATAATAAAAAAAGAAGACCTGATTTCGTTTCAGGTCGTTTGGGAAGAGCAGGTTGGTCTTAGTCAATGGCGACCATGTCTGGATGGAGCAGCCACCCAAATTGGCGGACGGTATTCTGGTTCTTCTACCACCAGATACTTATACTCAAGTGAAGGAGCGTCCTCATCAACAAGACTGAAAACTGTGGTCAACGATCCGTGTCCGCGAGGTTCGACGGTAAAAACAGCCACTAGTTCATCGTCCATCTCAACAGTCTCTTGGTTTAGTCGCCGACCATTGACGATGACGAAATCCACTCCACCCTTCACCTCACATTGAACGGTTCGTTTTTTCTTCACTTCGTCCTCGCCAATAACCGAGACTCGAAAAGTGAAGCGTCGACCTTGCGTCATATTGTGCATTGGGTAAGAAACTTCCAGACGCATCTTCGCCTCCAGAAAGTTAAAGAGCGATGAAAAAATCGTGCCCAATAAGTTAGCGCTTTTGTTTTCCAATGTCAAGGGTCTGTCGTCGTTCAGCAATAATGTCACAGTCTAGCGTTCAGCAAAGATGTCACATTTAGGCCGTCAGAATGGGAGGGTTAGTGTGATCTCGAGCTTGAATTTAGCTTCAAAACAGCCTCTGTAAAGGCCTGAATACTCGTTG
>JAZDHJ010000004.1:0-23072 GCA_043805995.1 Candidatus Uhrbacteria bacterium | reverse complement strand
AACAGTGACATCGGCGGTGGCGAAGTTCATGACATCTTCACTGAATTCAAAGGTATAGGTCAAATCCATGTCAGCGTCATTAACTGTACCAGCTTGGTCGTCAGAGATGACGACGGTTGGGTTTCTGGTATCAACGACTTGAGTGGCATCATTGGAAGAAGCGACAAGGACGTTGCTATTGGCATCAATGACTCCGGTGTTGCCGGCGGTGATGTCAATGTTTGTAACACTGTCATCGGTCGCGGTCACAAGTACGGTATAAGTATTGCCGTCGGTGGCTGTGAAAGCACCCTTGGCGCCGCCGGCATTGATGGTAACGTCATCGGTCGTGAAACCAGTGACATCTTCGCTGAATTCAAAGGTATAGAGGACTGTTGCATCAGCATCAGTTGCCACACCAGCTTGGTCGTCAGAGATGACGACGGTTGGGTTTCTGGTATCAACGACTTGAGTGGCATCTGTAGAATTCGCAGCCATGGCAATGCTGTTTGTATCTGTGAAGGCATCTTTGACAACAGTTAGACTAATGTTTGTAACACTGTCATCGGTGGCTGTGATTAACAGAGTGTAGGTGTCGTCATCAACGGCTGTAAAAGCGCCCTTGGTGCCGCCGGCATTCAAGGTGACATCATCGGTTGTAAAATTTTGAACCGCCTCGGTGAATTCAAAAGTATAAAGTACCGTCATATCGGCATCATTCGCTGTGCCGGCCTGATCGTCGGTAATAGCAACAATTGGTTGAGCACCATCGGCCATAGCTTTAGTGAAAGTGGCCGTGTTGTTTATACCATCGTTAATATCATTGGCGCCGGATTTGGTGTAAGTAAAGGAAGGTTCGGTACCACCGACCGTTTGCTTACCCGTTTCGTTAGGATCGGCAGTGATATGATCATTGGCTGTATTGGTACAAGTGTGAGTGGCTGTGCCGTTGCCATCGCAATCAATGGCAATAAAATCTCCGGCCAGGTTGATATCACCCGGCACTGAAAAAGCCCAATCACCCGGAGTTATAGTAGTCCAAGTTGTGGCTTCAGAAAAAAGAAAAACAACTCTGTCGACAGTACCGTTACTGCTGGAATCTGAATAAGTTCCAGAAACAAGGAATGGTGCAGCACCGTCAGCTTCTGTATCAGTTGCTCCGGTATCACCAGTGGCAATAGCATTCATTTGTTCGTCTGTTCCATCACAAATACCATTCTCGGCCGCAGTATTACAGGCAGCCCAAGTAGATGTTTGAGTATATATAAGTTCCACGGCAGTTGCTGCAGTATTTTGAAGAAGTTGAGGATCAGATTCATCAAGGTCAACCTGAATTGTTACCGGATTTGCAGTTGCAAGTGAAGTAATTGTAACAGATGAAATTGTCACATCGCCACCGCCGTATGTAACAGAAAGGCCGTATGGCAAAGCTTTTTGCAAAGCCCAGGTTTCACCATTAGGGTTAGCTATGGAAAAAGTAATCCTGTCAATTTTTCCGTTGACAACAACAGTATCTAGTAATTGAATACTGCTGGTAGCACCGTCACCGGCTACCGCGGCGGCATACTTAACCGGCATTGACTGCCAGAACGTGATTGCGAGGGTTAAAATCATAAGCACTGCCACCGACCCTGGCAATACTCTGAAGAGACCCTTTCTGAAGATTTGCGCCATATTTGAAAAATTATTTTTCTTTTTTAAAGAAAAAGAAATTATATTTTTTAAGTCAAAAATATTTTATCACAAAAAAAACTTCATTTCAATAGCAAAATCAAAGGTGTGGACAACTTGTGTTCATTAAAATTTATGAACACAAGTTTTTTCCTTCACTTGGACACTAAAAGTCCGCTAATAAAAAACACTCCGAAAAATCCGAAGTGTTTTTTAAATTCTATTTTAAGAATTAACGGGCAAGTTCTACCAGCTCCGTTCTAGTCTTCATAACGTCACGATCAACTGAATCGCTGGTCGTCATATCGTCACCAACTGTAAAGCGGACAAAGGTGGTTGGTTCAAGATCAATAACATAGTCGGCCCAGGCCGATCCATAAAGACCGATGGCCGTGGCTTCACTTGGCACCCAATGAAGAATATCGCCAATATCAATCGCGTAAACTTTTGGATCAGACTGAATTTTAACCAGAACGACTTCGGCCTTTGGTAGCATTGGGCTGCCAAGAGTCAGGGTTGCCAAAGTGGCATCGGTTACCCAAACCACTTCATTGAAAGAATCGGCGTAGGTGAAGAAAGTGTTTGAGTCCCAGAAAGGACGACGCTCATTGTTTTCATCGATGTAGTAGATGGTGTTGAAGGAGTAACCGCGAATAAATTGACCTGTAACGACAGTTGAGATGGCTTCATCAAGACCCGTAACTGGTGATGGGCCGGTTTCGCCGGAATCAAGGGCGACAGTTCTACCTTCGTCGTCGATGGTGGTTGATTCTTCGGCCGGAGTTTCTTCTTCATCAACTATCGCCTCCTCGGAGACGGCTGTAATTTCAAGGGCAGTAGAGACATCGGAATCAAGATTGCCTTTGCCGGAATCATAGGCAATGATTTTGACCAGGACGGTTTCTGAATCAATGTTTGGCAGAGTCCATTCGTATGTTCCAAGACTCTTGTTGAGATTGTAAGCGACAAGGTTGTAGGTGGAACCGTTATCGGCAGAGTAGTAGATACCGACAGTGTCGATACCACTGCCAGTGGTGGTCCAGGTGACATTTTGGACTTCGCCACCGGTTAGATTTGAGCCGCCCGCTGGAGCGGTTAGAGTAATGACCGGGGTGGTTGAAGTAACTGTGGAGGTGCCACTACCACTAGAACTGCCGCTGTCAGAACCTGAGGCAGAAGTAAAGTGGATGTGAACTTCGGCCATGTCAGGATCTCCGGAAACATTTGAAGCAACTGTACCACCAACTGAAACGGTAAAAGTATAACTGGTACTTGAAGCTAAGGTAATAGATGGATTGGCTGTTAAAATCGTGTTACTGCTTGCCCAACTACTCAAATCAAGTGTACCCATTGTCGGACTACCTGTAACAGTTGATGTCGTGACAGTACCTGTGTTCATTGACTCGGAAAAAGTTACAACAATATTTCCGGTTCTGGAGTAACCGGCATAGCCATCGATTGGGGTGATAGAGGCAATTATTGGAGCAGCGTAGTCAGTAACAGTTATACTTGCGGAACTAGCTGTATCGTTACTAGCACCGTCTTCAAAACCATTGTTACTGCCAGGTTGAACATAAGATACTATCGGGTTAGTTGAACCGCCAGTAGTATTTGTGGCCCCAACTGTTGTTAAGGTGATGGTAAAAGTTGTTGTTCCGTTTGAGACACAAGTATCCCCGAGCGTACTAACCAAGGCTACCGTACCAGGCGTGCCAACAGTAACATTAGTACCACCGGTATATCCGGCGCATTCCATGCCCGTATCTTGTGTGGTAATAAAAATTAAACGATCAACCTCGCCATCGCTGTTATTATCACTATAATTTGCTGTTATAATATATGGGGCGGCCGCATCGGAAACATTTCTGGCTGAAGAAGTAGCTGTATTGTTTGGGATAGCATCGTGCAAACTATTGGCGGTTGTCCCGTTCGTATAAGTAACGGTCGGAATTGTATCAGAACCGGTTTTTTGTATCATAGCTGTAACCGTCAACTGAATATCTGAACCAATCGCAACGGCTCCGGTATCATTTAAGCTCATTGTACTATTGCTACCAAACGTCCAATCATCTGCCTCCCAAGCATCCAATACAACTGGTTCAGAAAAAGTTACATCGACACGATCGACTGTACCATCAACAACTGTTACATCTTTATAGGCCGCCGAAACAAGAAACGGTGCGGCGTTATCAATAATTGTTGCGACGACGACTGCCCCAAGATCACCGGAGGCATTGCTGATGGAATGATCACCGTCATCATCGTCATAAGCAATCGTTGGGGCAGAGCCGGTGCCGGTTGTATTGGCATTAGCCCCAGAAATTGTAAAAGTAATAGTCGCGGTTCCGGTATCACAAGCAGCTGAAGCAATCGAGCCACCGATACCATTACCAGTATATGTCCAGTCACTGGCAAGTTCGGTAGCGTCCACTGTACACATATCCAGCGCTTCTGCACCGTCTATAGTCACAACAATTTGATCGACTCGACCGTCAACAACAGTGTCCTTATAAACCTGCGAAGCAAAACCGGTTGGAGCGGCTGCGCTTGCACTTTTAATTGGCAACACCCGCCAAAGAATTATTGCGAAGGTAAAAACCAAAAGTCCTGGCAAAACTTTGGTAATCCCCTTTCCGAAAATTTGTGCCATATTTGAAAAATTATTTATTAAACTAAAATTAGTTTAACACAATAAATTTTTCATTTCAACAAAAAAAAATACTTCGGAAAAAACCAAAGTATTTTTTTAAACTAAATTACTTAGCCAATTTTTGATCCAACAAAGTTTTTAGCGTCGAGAAAGGTACCGCACCGCCCTTAACCTGTTCGACCACCCCATCTTTACCAATCACGAAAGAAGCGGGAGTTCCGCGCACACCGGCGGCTGAAGCGGTTGTTTGATCCTCCTGAATAGCTGTCAACATTTTATCTGAAGAACGACAAGTATCAAAGGTTCCAACATTAAGTCCGACTTCGGTAGCAATCGATTTGTAAAGATCCTCTCCAAGGGTGGTCTGATTTACAAATAATTTTTCCGCATACTCCCAGAACTTGTCTTGCTCGCCAGCACACTCAGCCGCTTCGGCCGCATCCATGGCGTTTTCATGAAACGACAAAGGGAAATTTCTGAAGACAACTTTTACCTTAGTGGAATATTCTTTAATTACCTGTTGAATCGAGGTGTCAAAACTCTTGCAGTAAGGACACTGGAAGTCAGAATAGACAATCAAAGAAACATCACCAGATCCGCTAACGTGATCGGCGGCTGTAACAGGCGCTAAGGTTCCGGAAACCGCACTGGTTAACGAACCGCTGGCTGTACCAGCCGCGGCAGCCGTATTAACAACAGCGGCTGTATTAACCGCAGCTACAGTCGTACCAGAAGGCCCACCGGTTCCCCGCCAGACGTAAGAACCAAGAACCAAGCAACCAATCGTTCCCGAAACCAAAACCGTAGCCACGCAACCAAGAGCAAAAGCCTGCTTGGATGACAAAAGGTCAAAAAATGATTTTTTATTCGGAATTATGTCCATATGTTTTTAAAATTAAAAATAAGTTAAATTTCTAAAGTAATTTGGATAAGATCACGCGGCGAGATCCTTCTCCATTCGACTGGGCTCATGGTCTGAGGCCTATCGAAGACTGGCTCAGGATGACAGGTGAAAACAGGTCCACCACTCCATCACTCCACCACTCCATCACTCCACCACTCCATCACTCCACCACTCCATCACTCCTTCTCTTCCTCAGAGTCCCATTCTAACCGTTCTGCGAAAGCCGTCAACCAGGTTCTGTCTTTCCATGATGAAGCTTTTAAAAGAATGAAACCGATAACTATTAGTAACCCCAAACCGGCCAAGGCGGAAAGCAAAAAATATAACCAACCACATGACAAAAGATTCATTAAGCTCTCCTTACTTTCTGTTACCAACAAAAGACAACTACTGGAAGTTTTCTCTAACCACTTAGTACTTCCCCAAGCCGCACCAAAAGCACAGACGGCAGCTGACAAAGAAAACAAACAACTGAATCTAACTTTTCGCAAACGAACAAGTCTAAGCAAAGCCACGCAAGCAAAAAAGACACCGCCAATTATCCAATAAAGGAGAAACCAAACAAAAGCTAAGGTAGCCACGAAAATCATAAAGTAAAACCAAAACTACCGGTAAAAACTAAAACCAATCCCCAGAGCAACAAAAATAAACCAGCCAACAGCAAAGCCAAAGAGCCGTCTTTCATTTCATGCGACTTATTTTTTAAACTCCAACGAAAGAAAAAAACTCCGGCGGCTAAAACTATAAAACTTAAAAGAATTAAAGGCACAACTTGAAAATTATTAAATTATTTAATTATTGAATTTTCGAAACATTGGATTTTTATTTTTTGTCCATCATCTTAAAAAAATCTTCTTGATTAATTCCTGCATAACAAAATTAACATGGAATCATCAAGTTAAATATTTCTAAACTAACGGATCTCCAAAATTCAATAATTCGATAATTAAATAATTCAGAAATTTCCGATACTGGATAAAGTATGGCCTGCCATGAGCGGTTGGGTGCTACGAATATGAGCCCCTCGAGAGGCCTCGGGACATTCGACCACAGCCGTAACAGTACAGCTGTACGCCCTCCGTCGCTCGCGCCGAGCTATGGAGGGCATCCTTCGCAAAAAGCGAGCAGAATGGCCTGCCATCCGAAGCTCATCACGAGCGAAGGATGGTGGGCCCACCTGGACTCGAACCAGGAACCTCCGAGGTATAAGCTCGATGCTCTAACCAGTTGAGCTATAGGCCCGTTTTGGGAATGACTAATTTCTAATGACAAATGATGAAATTTTATTTTCTCCGCTTGTCGTTCTGAGCCCTTGCGAAGAATCTCGCCTCGTATCTCTAGTGCACCTCTTCCACCACTAAAAATTAAACTACCACCACTAAAAACAGCTCGTTAATCTTATAAGAAATCCTGCCTTTTGTGAAGACGTCGGATCTGTTACAATGTGAACACTATGAAAAAAGACTTTCCGGAAGAGCGTTTAGATAAGGTTTTAGTGGAAAAAACCGGTTTAGCCCGAGCTCAGGTGCAAAAAATCATCAAAAATGGCGACGTGTTGGTTAATGGTAAGGCCATAACTACACCCCACTTTTTTGTTTCCTCAAAGGACAAAATAAAGATAGCAAAAATCAAAGCCGAGGCCAAAAAACTCAAAGCTCCAAAACTTGATGTTTTGTACGAAGATAAAGATGTAGTGGTTTTCGATAAGCCAGCCGGTCTTATGGTTCACGAAGCAAGTGGTAAAAACGAACCAACGGTTGTCGATGCGCTCATTAAACATTTTCCGCTCATTCAAAAAGTTGGTGACGACACTCGACGTCCAGGCATTGTTCACCGTCTCGATAAACTGGCTTCTGGTGTCATGATCGCGGCCAAAACTCAAAAGGCTTTTAAATTTTTAAAAAAACAATTTTCCGAGCACTTGGCCAAAAAAGAATATGTGGTTTTGGTTTATGGAACGCCGGGTAAAGATCTTGGTACCATAAACTTTCGTTTGATCCGTTCAAAAAACAAAGGCCGTATGGTTTCAATTCCAGAAGATTCAGAAGTTGGCAAAGAAGCCGTGACCCATTTTGAAGTCGCGCAAAAATTCAAAACCAATACCTTACTCAACGTCCAAATCGAAACCGGTCGCACCCACCAAATTCGCGCCCACTTTCGAGCTATGAATCTGCCAGTTGTTGGCGACCCACTCTACAAAAAATCCTACATGAAAAACATCCATCCCATTTCCCTGCCCCGTTTATTTCTTCATGCCCACAAACTAACTATCACCTTACCAAATAAAGAAACCAAAACTTTTGTTTCGCCATTACCAGAAGAATTAAAAAATCTTCTAAAAGAACTTCCGATTGCGCCACCACGGGCACTCAAAGACGATTCCATTGAATAAATCCCCTCCAAAAACCATATGATCATCGCCATCACCGGCCTGCCCGGTTCCGGCAAAACCACGGTTGTAAAAATGTTAGCTGAGGAATTTAAAATTCCCTGGTATTCGGTTGGTGACATGCGTGGCAAAATGGCCCTTGAACGCGGTTTGACTATTGATGAACTTAATAAGCTTGGTGAAAAAGAAATTTTTACCGACAAAGAAGTCGATGATTACCAAACCAAACTCGGACAGTCGGGTGAATCGTTTATCATTGATGGTCGACTGTCTTGGTATTTTATTCCAACGGCTTTCAAAATCTTTCTAACCGTTGACCCTGACGAAGCTGCTAAACGAATCATGGGCGCTCCTCGTGAAGATCGACAAGACGAAAAAAATTATCAAACGGTTGAAGAAATAAAAAAAGCCGTGACCGAACGCGTGGTTTCTGACCAAAAACGCTATCAAAAATACTACAACGTTGATATTCTCGATCAATCACATTACGATTTAGTAATTGATTCCACCAAACTGACACCGGAAGAAATAACAACTAAAATCAGAACAAAAATAACCGAATAGCAAAATCCTTGACGATTTTCCTTATTTCAGCTAATATAACGCCACCTTTAACATTAATGCTTGCAACGAACGCACTTCTTTTTTAATGTCAAATTATCGAATGACAAATGTCAAATGTTTGGACTTTTATTTCTTCAAAAAATTAACACTCCATAATTTGACATTCGATCAATTTGAAATTTGACATTCCAAAAAATACGGTCCTCTTGAAGCGAATATTCTAAAATATGTCTGACGAAGAGAAGACAGCTGAGGCTGTTGAAGAACCGAAGGCTGAGGAAGTCACCGAGGTTTCCGAAGCAACAGATGCATCATCCCCCTCCGCTCAAGGCGAGCTTCGGCGGGACGAGGAGGCAACAGTCGAACCGGAAACAACCGACGAACCTGTGGTTGACGAAAACGATGAAGCTCCGGTCATGCTGGACATTCCAGCTGACGAGGAACTCGAAAAATTGCCAGGCACAGAAATCCGGGTGGTTGATGTCAAACCTGGCATGACCATTCGTCTTCACGAAAAAATCAAAGATTTAAACGCCAAAGGCGAGGAACGCGAACGTGTACAAATCTTTCAAGGTATGGTCATTGGCATCCGTGGGGCCGGTGATTGCAAAACCATGACCATTCGTCGCCAACACAAAGGTTACGGTACAGAAAAAATCTATCCACTCAAAAGTCCAGTCATCGCCAAAATCGAATTGGTTAAAACCGCCAAAGTCCGTCGGGCCAAACTTGGTTATCTCCAAAGCTTAAAAAATCGCTTTAAAAGAAAACTCAAAGAAGTTTGGGCCGTCGCAAAATAAAATTTTCTATCAAAAAAAACCGATCGTGAAAATTCACGATCGGTTTTTTAAATTCCACCCCAACCCCTCTCCTTTTAGGAGAGGGGGCCTGGGGTGAGGACTTAGATGCTTTGCACATCGCTTTCCTCATCGATAGTAGATCCGAAAATCAAGTTGGTGGTATCAATCATATTAAATTCGATTATACCCTTGTTCCAAGCCTGTCCAAAAATATTGTAAGCAATGAGTTGAGTGGTAATCCAGTGGAGTTTATTGTCAGAACCAACCATGTAAACCTTAGGGTCACTAGCCATTTTAAGGCGAGTCCCTGGGGCAAAGGTGGCCAAACCTCCGTCTTTCAAAGCATTGAAAGAAGCGGCCGAAATTGTTTCCACATTATCCCAGCTATTAAACCAGCTAAAATAAATTTTTTCATTTTGAATCCGGTAAGACGTATCATCAAGCACTAAATAAACACTAGAAGAACCAGAAACTTTAACCGCACTAATCTCCGAAGTGCCAGTCATGGCGTGCAAAGATAATGTAGCTTCGTAAACTTCATTGTCTGTACCTAACCAATAAACATGCATGTCATCGGAAATCACGGCGTTTGAACCGCTACCAAGTTTAAGACTGCGATTCGAATCGGTATCCATATACCAAATGTTACCATCTTCATCAGCCCCAACCACTAAGTTATCCAAAACGTCAGTCACAGCGAAAGGATAAATTGTTGTGGCTTTGGTGGTAAAATTATACATCTTGCCTTCAGCGCCCGAAGAATAATAAAGGGCGTCTGAAGTAAGCTTGAAAGTTTCAGGCGAACCGATACGACCTAAATCAAGATCGACATCAGCACCGCTGATATGAAGATTGTATTCTGGATCCAACCAGGCCATACGACCATCAACTATCTGAAGAGATTCTTCATAGCTGTGATTCCAGCTCAAATAATCACCTTGAGCCAGAGTCATATCACCGTCATAAATATAACGTTGATACATGTCAAAAAATTCAATCTTACCATCGGCTCGAAAGTGAGCTCCGACGATATCTTCGTTTTCAGGGGTCCAAGTACCTGGCACAGCTTCAGCGGTTTTTGGATCAACAGTTGTATCGTAAACCCAAAGTTGTTTGTTGCCGGATTCAAAAACCATTTTAGATAAAACTAAACCGTCTTCGACATCCTGCAATTCATCACGTTGCTGAGTCCAGTTTTGATAAACCATTTCGACCACGCTGCCTGGTTTATCATATTGATAAATCACGGCGTTGACGAAACCATTATGATTATTCCAGTTCAAAGATGGATTAAAATAAAACTCATCATTGTCTTTCATTAAATCAATATCCTGCACACCGTCGATAAAAACACTTTCAAGATCAGCAGTTTCTTCGCCGGTTTCAAGATCAAGACTTATAACATCCCAATTATTATTATTTTCAAGATCAGCGGAATTGGCATAAACAACCTCTTCACCGTTATTAAAATAACGTTGTTCATTTATAACTTCGTGGGGCACGTTGCCGACGAACATACTCAGGCCGTCACGCAAGACATACAAGTCATAACGTTCACAACCGGTAACAGAAAGGCAACCGGCCGCAGCTTTGGCTACAACGACGTTTTCGCCAAGCGACAAAGGACCAGCAAAAGCACTGGAACCAAAATCAAGACGTTCAACCTTATAATCGTTATAAGTCCAGGCCGCAGTGGCTTGGACAGAACTCCAAGAACCGGCATCGGCTTGCACCGCAGCTGGCATAATTGGTTGAGCGGCCATAGCCAAAGTGGCAAGTGTGATAAGTGTTTTCTTTAACATAAAAATTTATGGTTTGATTAGCTTAAATTTGACGGCTAAGAATACCACAAAAAGGTAGCCTTGTCAATGGTGACCAAACCAAAAATGGCTAATTAAAGCCAATTATTGCCATTGTCTGAACCTTGATTAGTTTGATTAAAGGATTTTCTTGATTTTTTTGGCAGCAACCGCTCTTCTTATTCTTTTTTCTAAACCAAACCCCTGACAATGTCCCAACAAACCTAAATATGAGGAAAGATTATTTTTATTAACTCGTTCCAACATCCGTTTTTTTGTTTTAGTTCTCAAAACTTTATAATGAGGTAAAACTACATAACCAAGAAAATCAAACCCTTGTGACAATTTGCCAATCGAAGTTTTTCCCGGATGCAAAACCAATTGCCTTTCTTTTTCCAGCCACTGTTTAATAATCGGGACAAGTGAAAACAAAAATTCTTGATTGTCAGATAAAATAATTGCGTCATCTGTATAACGAAGATAAAATTTAATTCTCAACTCGTCTTTAATAAAATGATCAAATGCGTCCAAGTAAACATTGGCAAACAATTGTGAGGTTAAATTTCCGATCGGCAATCCACACGGTTTGGCATTTTCTTCTAACGCCCCCCCCCCGAGAATTTGAGGCCTCTCGAAAATTCTCGGGCTCTGAGCCCGGTCGAAGAGCGGAAACCATTTCACTCCGAAAACTTCCGACTATCTCGGACAAAAGGCCGATGGTTTTTGAATCAACAATCTTTCGTTGCAAAATTTTCAACAAAATCTCGTGATCCACCGAAGTAAAAAACTTTTTAATGTCGAATTTAAGACCAAAACACGACGAAGAATAATTTTTACTGACTCGACGAACAAATTTTTCCAACCTTCGCACGGCCGCATGCGTCCCTTTGCCGACCCGACAGGAATAACTGTCAAAAACAAAACCCTGCTCAAACACCGGCAAAAGGACACGATAAACGGCGTGATGAACAAGTCGGTCGCGAACTGTGGCTTTATGAATTATTCGATGTTTGGGATCAAAAATATGAAAACGATGATATTCGCTGTGGTGATAATTTCCATTTTTCAAATCGTCATGAAGAGCAAAAATATTATCTTCAAGATTGCGTTCGAATTCTTGAACATCTGATCGATTCCGTTTACCACATCTAAATTCCTGCCAAGCGGAAAATAAATTCTCCAATGAAATAATTTTATCAAACATATGAAAGAGATATCCGAGGCACCAGTTTTTACCTTGTCTTTTAATTTACTGAAAGACATTTATTTATTACGCAAAAAATTTCCAAAAACTGAAAAATATACCCTAGGCGGACAAATGGAACAAACGGCTTTGGAAATGATGTTAAACATTATTCAAGCCGGACGAGCTAAAAAACCAGAAAAAATGATACCGCTTGAATCGGCCATAAAACAAAACGACACAATAAAAATTTTGTTTCGACTGGCTGAAGAAATAAATGTTATCAATCACCACCAGTATTTAGAATTCCAAGAAAAACTGCAAAAAAACGGACAAATGTTGGGTGGCTGGCTACGATCGATTTAGCAAAACGCTCCGCTGTAAGGCGGAGCGTTTTCAATCGGCATTCCCGCGGAAGCCCGAGCCCCAGTTCGGATTCCTGTTCTCGACATGGTTGGCATTGAAGTTCGGACGAGAGTTGTCGAAGCGGTTGACATAGGGGGCGTTGAGAGCGCCGTAGCTCGAACCACTTTTTTGTCATCTTCCATCCGTTATCACCACAACTTCCGTCCTCCCGTAGCTCGTCGCGAGCGGAGGAGGAAGGTTGTCGTTGAATTTCATTCCGGGTTATTCCCGAGAAAAAATGACAAGGAGTGCCAAAATTGAGACGCACACTTTTATTTTTCAAAAAAAATAAAATTCCGACGTTATTCCAATTTGGAATTTCGGGGATCTTGTCTTGGTAAAAGACAAAACACATTACCCTACTTTCAAAAGAATTATACCAACAGTTTTCCAAAAAGAAAAAGGGTCGTCGTGCATTCTTGACGAATGCGTGGCGACCCACGAAAAACGAAAGTGTCCTAGGGTACAGGAACCAGAACACTCCCGCGGAAGCCCGAGCCCCAGCGCGGATTCCTGCCCCCGACATGGTCGGCACCGAAGCGCGGACGAGAGTTGTCGAAGCGGTTGACATAGGGGGCGTAGAGAGCGCCGTAGCTCGAACCAAGGAGATCGATAGCGTGACGACGCAGGATGCCGTCACGGTGCTGGATGGAAATCCAGAAACCGTCCGGGTGAATGAGCGGAATGTTGTCGACCGAGATGTCCTGTCGACAATCAATCACTCGACCACCGAGATTTCTCTCATAGCCCCAGAACATGACAGCGCGGTTGAGGCGCTGGCCATCGGGACCGAGAAGAAATTCTGGGACGCCAGGCTGGACGCAACAACCGCTCGGTTGCACCCACAAATCCGTGTCCGCGCACTCGCAGAGATTCTGGAACGAGACGGTGTCGTCGCGGAGGAGGAGGTGGGGATAACGGTCGGCGTAGCCGGCCGGTCTGATTACCTTCACTCCACGCCAGAGATCGCCATACTGTGTCTCGGTCAGGTCGGGCTTGCCATCCGGACCTTTGGCAAACTTCCAGATGCCGAAACGCAGAAGATCTGCGATGAGGTTTTCGATATCGAGCTCGGTGGCGGATTCGACGATGGTTGTCGAAGTCGACTTGGCTGGCTCGATTGCGATCGGTTCGGCCCGGCGGACGAGACGGCCGGCGATGAAATCGGCGAACTGTTCGTCGGTCAAATTCGCCCCTTGAAGGCGGGCGGCGACAGACGCGTGATCGAGGACAAACTGAACCGCCTCTCGGCTTACAAACCTCGAATCACTCGATGGCAAGTTGCGACGATCGACGAAGATCTCGCCGAGCTGTTTGTCGGTGGGACGGGACATGGTTTCCTCCAACCCAAACGATTCATCTGCCGTAACTTTTGAAACAAGCAACGCACAGAATTCACGGATGGTCGGTTGTTGCGTAGAAAACTGCCTACGCACAGTGTGTCTCGGACGAGACAACGACTTTTTTTATCACAAAATAACCGACGTGTCAAACATCGGCGATCAAAAAACAAGAAAAAAGAGCTTAACTCAGCTCTCTTTTTACATCTGTCAAAGTTATTTTTCTTTGCCCGACTTGGTTTTTATAACCCCAATTCATTGCCTCGCCAAAAGTGAACCCGCCGAATTTATCGAACAACTCTTTGGTTCTAGGTGATCCTTGAACATAAATCACCCCTCGAACTTGTTCGTCGAGAATTAGAGGTGTTTGATGTTTAAACTTTTGAACAAACAAAAGAGAAAGATATGGCCGCAAACCTTTTTTGGTTTTATCGATCACGATGAAAAACTCTTGCCAGACGGTTCTCTTTCGCCAAGCTTCGAGGGCGGCTTTTTCGTATTTTTTTTCTTCTTGTAAATCAACAAACGGCCGCATTATTTTTTTCTGATAAGCAATAACTTTTTTTATCTCCGATTCTGAATAACCAGCGTTTTGCAAGGCCCAAACAAAACCTCGATCGATAATTCCGGTACCACGAACCAGTCGCGGGTCAAAACCAAGTTTTTCGAGATACAAATCGGTAATTTTAAAAAACTTTAAAAATTGTTCGAGCGATGACGGTAAAGATTTTTTGGTTTTAGGCTGACAGGCACGATCCAAACCTTGATAATGGTGATGATCAATAATCACGACTTCCAAACCAAGCTCAGAAAGTTTTTTCTCGGTCTTAACTCCGGGCATTTCGACAACAACCATTCGCTCAGCTCCACTATCTTTTATTTGTTGAATTATTTTCGGCTCGCGATCCAAAGAAGCACCGTGGGGTTGATGAGAAATTATTGTCGGCAGCTTCATCGCTTCAGCTAATCGTAAAATCATTACCGCCTCGGCATCGTTAGCAGGAATAATCAGAACAGTTTTTTTAAGATTCATAATGGTTTGATTATAACAAAAATCTCTCTTTACCGACAAACAAACGATTATCCATAAAGAGAGACTGCTGATGGGAGGAAAATCAGCAAAGATTAGGTGATCGACTCGAGGATGCGCCTGGAAAGAGCCTTGCGAATCTTTACCATGGGCGGCGGTCGAGGATCATCGGTGTTTCCGAGTGGGCTCCAAAAAAGTTCCGATGAACTTCCGCGAAGCCAGTCGGTCAACCTTGCTGGATTTTCCAACGGACACCACCAACAAGTGGCTCCCAACAAAGTTCCGCCGCGTACCAACTTGGCCTCATCAACTTTCCCGATCAGAAAACCGTTTTCCATCCTTATTTCGAAACAATCGTGATAAAGATGAAGGCGCCTTCCGACCATGAAAAAACTGACATGACCAAAAGGTCCGTTACCAAACCAACGTTCTTTGGTAGTCATGTTGAACTCCTGCCAAAAAAAGAACTTCGCCAACCACCATTCCTCGACGAGGTTTATGATAGTCGGTCCGTCGTTCCTCGATAAAATCTTCAAACTTTGGTTTCAGGATTTTACTGAGGAGGCAGATAATGAAAATCTGCCGACGTTTTTTGTTTCTTTTTTAGTCGAGGTCTGACCGCAAAAGAAACCGGGGCATGGTCTGGTAATTCTTGGCCAGCCAACCCCACCAGGCGCCGGAATCAATGAGTAGCTCTAAGCCGATCTGGTCGACTATCTCTTGATCTCCCCAAGGGGCGAAAAAGAGCATGACCGGACCACAGTCGGCCAGGGACTCATCAACTGCAGCTATCAAGTCAGCGAAATCGATATCGTCGGGATCCGGAACCAGGCACTCCAAAAGGAGCCTGATCCCGAAAACGACTTCGACCTCCCGACGCACCAGATCGCCTTCGGAATTTGTTCTCCATCGCCTCCACCAATCCTTCTCTATTGTCATCATTTCTGTCATGTGGTGTTGGGTGAACTCGTACGCTTGGCGCACAAGGTTGTGGAGAACTCCGCCGGGCAGGAATTCGTTGGCCGCTTCGACAGCCAGCTGTCGAGCTTGAATTCCCGATTCCGACCTGACCTCGACGGAAAGCCGACGACTCAGATCCACCGCCCACCAAAAGGGGGAGAAGATCTTCAGATCATCGGTTCCGATAACCACAGTCGATCCGTGGTAAGTCACGCTCTCAACAAACGCTGGTCTGTCCTTGATTTCGGAAATTTGTTTCACGTCAACTCCTGCCAAAAAAAGAACTTCGCCAACCACCACTCCTCGACGAGGTTTATGATGGCCAGTCCGTCGTTCCTCGATAAAATCTTCAAACTTTGGTTTCAGGATTTTATCGAAGAGACAATTTTTGATCTGTCTCTAAGTTTTTCGCTCGCTTTCGTTGACAAATTTATTTATCAAAGAAAGTGAGCCGCCGTGGAACAAGTACGAACCGCGGCGGACGACCCGAGACAACGGCCCCTCGGGTTGGGCTCTTAGCACCTCCTAAAAAACGAATTAATCCACCTCGTTATCAACAACTTTTATTAACAACGAGGTGGACGCGACGAGTTTGTCGCGAGAGCCTAAGGGGTTTTGATACTACGGCGCACGATTTTTTTCGTGCCCGATTTACGTGTCACAACAACCTTGGGTTTGGGCGGCCGAATTTCGCCCTGAAGAATTTCCTTCGGCGAGGTGGTGAACCACACCGCTACAGAAACGAGTCCGCCACATTTATGAGTGTCCATTTCTTCTCCTAATTTGGTGTGTCAAAAAACTTCCGAAGCCGACCGAATTAACCTAATCCGGTCAGCATGGCCAAAACAGCGACGGCGGAAATAATATAAGTAATTGGATACAGCATAGAATCTCTTTTATCGATAAGCCTTCAATCTCTTGATTCAAGGCAAGCATGGAGTTATCGACAAAAGTGATCCGCGCAGTCGATTAGTCCAACCGACTGCGCACGGAGCAATAACGTAAGGAACATCTTTTTGTTTGGACGTTTCACCTCCCTTGGGTTTCCGGATTGACCACGTCTACCTGCTGTCCAGACAGGTTTGCCCGCCGCGTCTCGCTTGGTGCCTACCAAAAGTCCCAAACGAGTTACATTATCGTCTTTTTTTTAAATAGACTTTCTCTGACCTGGCAGAGCTTCATCTAAGTAAAACAAGGACGAACGGAATGGGCGTGGCCGAAAAAGGCAATGAACTTTTTCTACTTGCCTCGTAATTACTCATTCAAAAGAATCAAGTAGTTACGAGGCAAGTAGGTTTAACAACTCTTAAGTTCCAGGACACTCGATTCCCTTGAACCGAATGTCCTGATTACTTAGTCAAAATCAGCCAAACATGGATTTTATCCCAAATTTTTAAGGTCACATCGAGACAAGCTTCGACCCAGAAAGCCGCAGACGATCTCCGAACCGAGATAAATCTCAGTTATTTCCGTAATCTGAGTGGAAATCAATCTTCGAACGTTCCAGAAGACTCGGTGGCTCTTCGCTCACGTTGTTCACAAGCATTGAACAAACAACTCTATCACAGACTAAAAATACTGTCAAGAGGCAAAGGCTGATATTCACCTTTTTGGCTAATTTAAGAATAAAAAAATGCCCACTTAAAGTGAACAAATTGTATTTTTTATCTAAATTAAGTCGTAATCAACCCCTTGACAGATTTTACAGGTATGTTATAGTCGCTTGTCTTTCAAGGGAACAGCCCTCGGAAGCGCTGTCCGGGCATCCCGCCCGACAGACTCGTGCCAGGAGAAACGAGATGGCCGGCTGACCCCGTTTTTGGGGACGACTGAGCTACCACCACCGTCACCATCCTCCAGGATGGGTCAACAAAAGGGGAGAACACCCGTGAAAAATCGTCAGGACTCTATTGTTTCGCGGGTGACGATCGTTCAGATCTCACCCTTGTCTGACCAAACGTCTACCGACGCCGCCGTCAGATTCCGACCCTCACTGAAGGAGGTGTTTATGGGAGGAGCTTAGCGTTCCCCGTCCCCCGCGTGATCCCCGCGGCGCCAATGGCTGCTTCTAGTCAACGGTGCCCGGGGTCTTATTGTTTTTAGCGATCTTTTTCCGAACCCTCCCAAGCCACATCAAATAAAAATTTAGCGGTTTCGGCGAATTCCCGGTTTTCCAGAACCACACCCATTAATTTTCCAATAAATGAAACAAAGGCCACTCGGTCGCCATAAATCCAAATATCGCCGTGAAAATCCCGAAATTTATCTTTATCAACAAAACGATAAATCACGCCTTCGCGTTTTCTTTTCAGCTCGCCAATGTGCAACAATTTAATTTTTATTTTAACCGGATCAAGCGCCACCCGAGCATCGTTTAAAGTTTTGAATTCCAGAATATTATAAACGTCCTCCATGTTAGAAACTTCACGAAAAGTTCTGGGTTCGGCCACACTAACATCGTTAAAAAGCGCCCGCAAAGCCTCCTGGCCTTCGTAAAAACGCACGGCCGGTCTTTCACCGCCGCCCAGCATTTTTATTTCCGGTAAAACCTTATTTAAAGTTTCCAATTTTTCCTGCATTTCGTGGAGCTGTTCCTTAAAATGCGAAATGGCTCGTTCCGGTTCCTCGGCCGCAAAAACCTTTTTCTTGCCACGTTCATGAGTGGACATAAGACCGCGCTCTTGCAAAGCTTCGACCGTGGTATAAGTTGCCGTTCGCGACAGACCGGCTTTTTTGGCAATGTCTTGAACCGGCACCGGGCCAAGATTTAAACTGGCAAAATAAACTTTAGTCTCGGTTTCCGAAAGGCCGAGTGAAGTGAAGAGATGGAAAATATCGGTGGGCATAGTATCGGTATTGTAGCAGGATTTATTGGGGGCGTTAAGGCGGTGGTTTTGGTTAGGGCTTTAAAGGGCGTTATGGGCAAGGAATTTTATTTTCTCGCCACGTTACTTCCCCCACCCCCTCCTTCGCTGGGCTACGGAAGGGCATGGCCTGCCCTCCCCCGTCGCGGCGACAGGAGAGGGAGACTTATTTTTTTGGTTTTAAAAAACACGTAGGGAACAAAAATTTTTGTTCCCTACGTGTTTTGTTTTTTATTCAACCACCGTAAACCCAACCGTCACCTCACATTCATTTATCCGAACCGTTTCACAAATCTCTGGTCGGTCACCGGTGGTTCGGAGTGAACTCGAGAGAGTGCCGTTTTTAACGGCGTCTTCGAATTCTTTGATCATGGTTTGGGCTTCGACGTCTGGACTTTCAAAATAAAGTTCGATGCGATTTTCGATGGTTAGTTTATTATTTTTTCTGAGCTCGTTAATGCGACGAATAATGTCACGAGACATGCCTTCACGCAAAAGTTCTGGTGTCAGATTCACATCGAGCTCAACGTTGTAATCACCTTTCTCGATGACGACAGCTTTGATATTCACTTCATCTTTAATGATATTTATCAATTCCTCATCAAGCTCGCCTTCCGGCAACCAGACAGTAGCTGAAGCCAATGGCTGGCGAACCGCTCGGCCGGTCTCGGAACGCTTTTCCAAAATTTTGGAAACGATTGAACGTGAGCGAGCCATGCGATCCAAAAGTTTTTCGTCGAGCAAAGTTTCATCAACAATTGGCCAAGCGTCGAGGTGAACTGATGGTTGTCCGCCAAGCATTCTGAGGTAAATGGCTTCGGATAAGAATGGAGCGAAAGGTGCCATCATTTTGGCAACTGTTATTAGACATTCACGAAGGGTGGCCAAAGCCGCGGCCTTATCCGCCTCATCCTTCCCCTTAAAACGATCTCGGCTACGACGGACAAACCAAGTTGAAAGATCATTGATAAAATCTCCGATGGCTCGAACCGGTTCAGTAACCTTGAAACCATCAAGTTGCTCAGACGATTCTTTAACTAATTGATTCAATCGTGCCAAAACCCAACGATCCAAAACATTTTCCTTCTCTTTTCCTCCCTTTAATTCCCTTTCCTCCCCCGCATACAATTCATAAAACGTCATTACATTCCATAAAATCATGAAGACTTTTTTGACCATTTCGTCCAAGGTTTTCAAATCAAAACGTTTGGAGTCGCCTGGTTGGTTGATGGAATACATGTACCAACGAACTGCATCAGCGCCGAATTGATCGATGGTGGAAACCGGGTCAACAATGTTGCCAATCGACTTAGACATTTTTTTGCCTTTGGTATCCAAAACGTGACCAAGACAAATGACATTTTTATAAGGTCGTTCCTTGCCAAGCAAAGTTGCAACAGCGAGCAAGGTGTAAAACCAACCACGAGTTTGATCGATAGCTTCGGAAATATAATCAGCCGGATAAGCTTCGTTGTTATCAATTTTTTCTTTGTTCTCAAACGGATAATGCCACTGAGCAAACGGCATACAACCGGAATCAAACCAAACATCACAAACTTCTGGCACTCGTTTCATTTGGCCACCGCATTTATCACATTTGATAAGTACGTCATCGACAAAGGGACGATGCGGATCGAACCCCCCACCCCCCTGCCCCCTCCCCCGGAGTTGGGAGGGGGAGATGGCTTTAGATTCCAGTTCTTCAAAACTGCCAATACAAGATTTTTCGCCACAATCACAAATCCAAACTGGTAGTGGTGTGCCCCAATAACGTTCGCGGGAAAAAGACCAATCCTTAACCTCGCGCAACCATTCACCAAAACGACCTTCTTTAATATAATCCGGTTCCCAATGAATATCGTTATTCCCGGCAATGAGTTTATCGCGCAGACTGCTCATGCGAATGTACCAAGAATCTTTGGCGTAATAAACGAGTGGCGATTTGCAGCGCCAGCAAAAAGGATAAGAGTGTTTAATTTTTTCTTGAGCCAAAAGCAAACCGCGGGCCGTCAAATCTTCCATAACTTTTGGATCAGCATCTTTGACAAACAAACCGGCAAAGGCACCGCAATCATCAGTCATTTTTCCATCCAAACCGACAAGGTGAATTTTTGGCAAACCAATTTTCTGTCCAAGTTCAAAATCTTCAACACCATACATGACAGCGGTATGAACAATTCCAGAACCATCATCAAGAGAAACGAAATCGGCCGGCACTACATACCAGGCTCGTTTTTTTTCTTCAGTTGTGCCAACCATTTTCTTTTTAGTGAAATCATAAAGTGGTTCGTATTCCATGTTCACTAGTTGAGATCCTTCTTTTTCTTCGATGGTTTCATACTCGCCTTTGGTCGCCGCTTCAACGCGACTCTTGGCCAACCAAAGATTTTCACCTTTATGTTTTGCTTTAACGTAAGTCATGTTTGTGCCAACTGCCAAAGCCACATTGGCCGGCAATGTCCACGGCGTTGTGGTCCAAGCCACCAAAAATTCCGGTTCTTTTGGTTCAGAACCGTCAGCGAATTTTGTCACTTTGAATTTAATATAAACGGCTGGATCTTCGACATCTTTATAGCCCTGAGCTAATTCATGACTGGAAAGTGAGGTGCCGCAACGAGGACAGTGTGGCACAACTTTATAATCTTGATACAAAAGACCTTTGTCCCAAATCTGTTTAATGATCCACCAAAGCGATTCAACATATTCGGAATGATAAGTAACATATGGTTTTTCAAGATCCAACCAAAAACCAATCCGTTTGGTAATCGACTGCCATTCCTCGAGATATTTCCAAACACTTTCACGACACTTGGCATTAAAAGGTTCAATCCCAAATTCCTCGATATCTTTTTTTCCAGTAAAACCCAGCTGCTTTTCAACTTCAATTTCAACCGGCAAACCATGAGTGTCCCAACCAGCTTTGCGGTCGACGTGGTAACCCTGCATGGTGCGGTAACGCAAAATACAATCTTTAAAAGCCCGAGCTTCGACATGGTGAATACCAGGTTTGCCATTCGCCGTCGGTGGACCTTCAAAAAAAACAAAACGGCCTTTAGGCGAAGCCTTGGTCAAAGTTTTTTCAAAAATCTGCTCGGCTTCCCAGTTTTTTAAAATTTCTTCTTCCATTTGCGGAAAGTTGGGGCGATCGGACATATTAAAAGGGTGGAAGGGGTGGAAGGGGACGAAGGGGTTGGAGGGGATTTATCAGAGATTTATAATTCCCTGCAACCCCTTAAACCCCTTATTCCCCTCACACCTCTCCGATTAAATTTCTAAAAAATCATAACATTTACTTGGGGTTTTGACAAATAAAAATCGCCGACTTTAAAATCGGTGATTTTTTATCTTTTCTTTTATCTACATCCTTCTTGGACAACCTCTACCCCCATCCTCCATCTCGATGTAGCGCGTCCACAAATTCTGTTCTTTTACGTTGAAATTGTTCTATAAGACCTTGGTGTTCGGCTTCGAAACTTCTAAGAGCCCCTTGTGCTTCTGCAAGATCCTTACTAACCTTTTCTGCTTCTAGTGAAGTCTCTTCCGGTTTTTTTAGCTTTGACGAAGCTCCACCGGGACGCGAAACGTAAAGACCCGCTTCTTTGTCTCGCAGCCTTACCCACTCTTCATAAAGTTCGTCATTGCTCATAAATTTAACAAATTATTTTTTATAACCAACCTCATTTTACCCCCCCCACTTTTTTGTCAAAGTAAATTGTCTGAACTGGCTGCGCCCTCCATAGCTCGTCGCGAGCGACGGAGGGGATTTGTGGGATTATGGGATTTTACTGAATTTGTTGATTGTTGTCTTGAACTCTGATTCCAATGATTAAATGATTGAAATGATTTTGGATCGAGACACAAGACTGTTCTAACCGTTTTTAACAAATAAAAAAATAATTAAATTTAAAGATGGGCTGTTCGTGTCAAGAACTAGCCCATCAAGGGTTGCTTGCCGGCTATTCCTAGCCGACTGATTCGTTTTGCCGCTCGGCAGAAAATCTGGTTCTTATGTAGGTTCAGAACCGTCCGCCGCGAAGCCGCTTCTGGGTTTTGTCCCCTTGGCTGCTTCGGCTTAATCCGCACTTGCCTATTTCACCAGTAGTGTCAAGATCAAGAGTGTCGTCGTTCAGCAATAATGTCACAGTCTAGCGTTCAGCAAAGATGTCACATTTAGGCCGTTAGAATAATGGATTAGAGAGTAATTGAGCGCTCGAATTTAGCTTCAAAACCACTTCTATAATGGGCGAAATACTCGTTAGCTGTGTTTATGGCTCATAGTTACCTTTACTGCTTATGTGACACGTTTGCTGAACGACAATATGTGACATCTTTGCTGAGTGACAACATCATTTTTTAGTCCAAAAAACGGCATTTTAATGCCGTTTTTTTAAAATCAGTTGAGGGTGTAACACGCGGAGATCCGGAGAGTCCGTTAAAATGGTGCTCAAAAAGCACGAGAAATATTGCCGATGAATTGAACAGTAACAGTGATAATAAAAGAGTTAGTCATAGTCTTGTCTCGCGAATTCTGGCG
>JAZDHJ010000003.1:0-14218 GCA_043805995.1 Candidatus Uhrbacteria bacterium | reverse complement strand
GGAGACAGAAAAATTATTGAACGGTACATCGAAAAGCAAGGCCGAAAAGAAGACGTTAAACAATTAAAACTCTTCGAACTAAATTAATATCGACGCCCTGTGGTGTTCGCCGCCTCGGCGATCCCACAGGGTAATTCACATATGAAAGGAGAAATTTTTTGGCCGGACGGTGACGTGCAAAAAACTTTGAGTCCAGAACAGGTTTTACAAACTCTTCAGAACTGTGTGCATATAGATATGTTTGATTCCGTCGTGGATTCTTTAAGAAAAAAAGGAGTCGAACTGCCCGAGAATCTAGAAGAATTAGAAAGACGAGCTCTAAAAAGATATATTGAATCTTTGGAAACAAGCATTAGCAGATTGGAATATTCGGCAAATCAAGAAGATCAAGCCGCACGACAAGAATTTATTGAAGAAATAAAAAGATTGCAAGATCGTCTGGATAAATCGAAAATAGAATAAAATTTTAAACACATAAAAATATCGTCAATGGCGGTATTTTTATGTCGGTAGGGACAGAACCCTGTTCTGTCCTCAATGAAATGAATTTAGACATCCTCAAAATTGTGGATGGTTTTTTAACCAACATTTGTTGCAAATTAGCTGATTCGTGATTTCGTCAAAATTTGCCGTGCCCCTCGTAGCTCAGCGAAGTGGGGTAATTCGTAACGAACTCGAACTTGACATTAGTCTCTCAAGGTCGCAAAATAACAACATTATGGATCATCAATTTAAACGACTTTTAAATCTTGTTCGTCGCACCGGCGATCGGCTGGTGGTGACCGATCCGAATGGGGAAGATACCTATGTTCTTATGGGTTTGGCGGCCTATGAGAAATTGGCCGACACCCTGACACCGCCAGATGTCGATTTTTTGGATGATTTTAATCACGACGATGCTTTTGATAAATATGATTATTATGACGACGATGAAGAAGAGGATGAATATGACGAAAAAATAAACGATTTTGACCCAAATTGGAAAATTCCCGAGGAATTTTATACCGGTGTTATACCCGAATCGAATAAAACACTCGAACCAATCCAACCTTCCGAACCTGAAGCCAAAAAAACGATCATCGAACCCCCACCGTCCGATATCTGGTCAGCCATGCCACCAGCCGGCGATAACTCCCAAACCTGGAACCCCGAATCTTTCGGCGAAGCCGAAAAAAAAATCGTCGAAGAAAGGTTTGAAAAACCTTTCCAGAACCCCTCAAAACCCCCCCAGACCCCTTCAGGGGTCGTGGAATTACCCGAAGTTGAACCCCAATCACCCGAACTTGTTCCGGTCACTCCAAAAACCGATGAAACCACTCCAAATTCCGACCAAACCGACGACCTTGGCGAGGAACAATTTTACCTGGAACCAGTGGAATAACCTGTGGAAAGGTTACCCCCTTGCGTTTTTTAAGGGGTATTGCTATACTGTTGCCGTTATAAAAAATCTTAAAAAATTCTTAAATTTAGCGACTTTCTTTAATTCTTTGATGGCCTAATACAAAGAATAAAATCGCTTAAATAAGTCAAAAATATGGCAGAAGCATTTCTTCGCGATAAGCCGCACGTCAACGTCGGCACAATTGGTCACGTCGACCACGGCAAAACCACTCTTACTGCCGCTATTTTGGCAGTTCTTGGTGCCAGAGGTCTTATTGCTCAAAAGAAAGGCATCGACGATCTTGATAAATCACCTGAGTCTAAAGCTCGTGGTATTACTATTTCCACTGCTCACTGTGAATATCAGACCGAAAATCGTCACTATGCTCACGTCGACTGTCCGGGACACGCCGACTATGTCAAAAACATGATTACCGGTGCCGCTCAAATGGACGGTGCTATTCTCGTGGTTTCTGCTGCCGACGGTCCTATGCCTCAGACCCGTGAACACATCATTTTGGCTCGCCAAGTCGGTGTGCCTTCAATCATTGTTTTCATGAACAAAGTTGATATGGTCGATGATCCAGAACTTTTGGATCTTGTCGAAGAAGAAATTCGCGATTTGCTCAAGAAATATGAATTTCCTGGCGATACCACCCCAATTATCCGTGGTTCAGCCTTAAAAGCTTTGGAAAACCCAACCGACGAAGCCGCCAGCAAACCAATCATGGATTTAATGAACGCTTTGGACACTTTTGTTCCAGTGCCAGTTCGTGAAGTCGAAAAGCCTTTCCTCATGGCCGTTGAAGACGTCTTCTCCATTGAAGGTCGTGGTACAGTGGCTACTGGTCGTATCGAACGCGGTGTTATCCACATAAACGAAGATATAGACGTCGTCGGTTTAAAACCAGAGGTTTCCAAAACTGTCGTTACCGGTATCGAAATGTTTAACAAGTCTTTAACCGAAGGTCAGGCCGGTGACAACGCCGGTTTGCTTCTCCGCGGTGTTAAAAAAGAGGATATCGAGCGTGGTATGGTTTTGTCCAAACCAGGTTCAGTTACTCCTCACACAGAATTTGAAGGAAAAATTTACGTTTTGTCCAAAGAAGAAGGTGGTCGCCATAAGCCTTTCTTCAATGGCTACAAACCACAATTTTACATTCGTACAACCGACGTGACTGGTGAATTAACTCTTCCAGAGGGTACGGAAATGGTTATGCCGGGTGATACTACAAACATCACCGTCAAACTCATTCAACCAGTCGCTCTTGAAGAAAATCAACGTTTCGCCATCCGTGAAGGTGGTAAAACAGTTGGTGCCGGCGTGGTTGTAAAAATTATCAAATAAATTATTCTGGCCTGGAGGCCGGAATCGGATTAAGGAAAAATCCTTCTTCCAATTCCGGTCTCCAAGCCTTACCTGATCTTTCATTACCCTGTGTCTCAAGCAACCCAGAAAACTGAAGAAGAAAGCCGCCAAAGAATCCGAATCAAGATTCGGGCCTATGATCACAAAATCATCGACCAGGCAGCTCAAACAATCATGCGTACTGCCGAGCGCTCTGGAGCCAAAGTTTTGGGTCCAATTCCACTCCCGACAGAAAAACGCAAGTACACAGTCAACCGCTCCACTTTCGTGTACAAAGACGCCCGTGAACAATACGAAATGCGCGTTCACAAACGTTTGATTGACATTCTGGATCCTTCAGAAAAAACCATGGATGCTTTGATGAGTCTGAATTTACCGGCAGGCGTAGACATCGAGATCAAAATGTAAAGAAAATAAACGATTAAAGAACGGGGAAGAAAGCTCGTGAGAATTACAAAAATTTTCGATCACGAAAACCTTCCTGAAGATTCCAAAATCGTAATTTAGAGGCCGTATTCATTAAATTTAAAGAACAATTGCCTTTAGTTATGTAGAGGCTGGAAGTTGCAAGCGAAAATATGCATCAGTTTAAAAGTGAGGAAAAAATTCGCTAATAACTTCTGGCTTTTAAGTTATACGCCGGAAAAAGTATGAAATTTATCATTGGAAGAAAATTAGAAATGACCCAACATTTTCGTGATGACGGTATGGTCATACCGGTTACTTTGGTTAAGGCTGAGCCTTGCGTGGTAACTCAAATCAAGAACACGGAAAAAGACGGTTATACTGCTGTACAAATCGGTAGCGAATTAGTTAAGGGTTTAAACAAACCTGAAGCTGGTCACGTGAAAGATTTGGATTTAGTCTCTACCTTGCGTGAATTCCGGGTTGATTCCACCGATTTGCAACGTGGTGATAAAATTGAAGTTTCAGTTTTTACCCCGGGCGATAAAATCGATGTCACCGGAATTTCAAAAGGTCATGGTTTCCAAGGTGTGGTTAAACGCCATGGTTTCCATGGATCACCGGCTTCGCATGGTCATAAAGATCAGTTGCGTATGCCTGGTTCCATTGCCTCTCGTCGTCAGGGCCCAGTTGCTAAAGGTAAAAGAATGGGTGGCCATATGGGCGATGCTCAAATTACAGTTCAAAATTTGGAAGTTATTACTATCGATGCAGCTAAACAAATTTTGGCAGTTAAGGGCGCAATTCCTGGTGCCCGCGGTTCCTTGGTTCTTATCCAAACACGTGAAGGAAAATCGATATGGCAAAAGTAAAGTTGTATAACCAGGCGGGTAAAGAAATCGGTGAGTTAGATCTCAATCCGTCTCTTTTCGATGTCAAAGTCGATTCGGCTTTTGTTCATCGTGCAGTGACGGCTCAAGAAGCTAACTATCGCCAAGTCTTGGCTCATACCAAGGGTCGTGGTGAAGTCCGCGGCGGTGGCCGAAAACCTTGGAAACAAAAAGGTACTGGTCAAGCCCGTCATGGTTCCAGACGTTCACCGATTTGGGTTGGCGGCGGTATCACTTTTGGTCCTACCAATGAACGTAATTTTAGTTTGAAAATTAACCGTACAGAACGCCGCAAGGCTTTGGCTATGTCGCTTTCTGATAAGGTTATCAGCAATAAATTAATTGTCGTTGATTCACTGGTTATTCCAGAGGCTAAAACAAAATTTATTGCCGAAATGTTGAAAAAATTACCGGTCGGTCGAAAAACTTTGTTAGTTATTGAACCAGAAAATAAAGTAACACCTAAAGCAGTTCGTAATATAAGCAACGCTAGTCCGATTTCTGCTAAGAGCTTGAACCTGGTTGACGTTTTGACAAATGACACACTGGTAATTTCGAAAGCCGCCATCGAGGTTTTGGAAAAAACTTTCATCAAATAAAAAGTTATGGGATTTTTAGATCGCTTTAAAAAACAGAAAGAACAGGAAGTGGAAAAAACCGCTTCGTCTTCTGTTGTTGCTGAAAATAAAGTTGAAGAAAAACCGAAAACTAAAAAAGTTGTTAAAAAAGTTGAAGACAAAAAAGAAAAAGTTGTTAAGTCTGTCAAAAATGTTGTACCTGAAGCTTTAAGCGACATTTTGGTTTGCCCATTAGTTACAGAAAAATCAGCTACTTTGGCTTCGGTTGGTCAATATGTTTTCGAAATTAATCCTCGTGCCAATCGTTTGCAGGTAGCTCAGGCTTTTAAGGCGGTTTATGGTATTGCTCCAGTTAAGGTTCAAATTCAGAATATTCGTCGCGAACCAGTTCGTTTTGGTCGTTTTCATGGTAAACAGAAGTCCTGGAAAAAGGCCATTGTTTGTTTAGCAAAAGGTAAAACTATTAATGTTCACGAAGGCATTTAGTTGAATTGTTATGCCAATTAAGAATTACAAACCTACTACTAACGCCCGACGCTTATCCAGTGTCCAGTCTTTTAAGGATATTACCAAGACTGAGCCGGAAAAAGCCTTGGTGATTTTCCGCAAGCAGAAATCTGGTCGTTCGATGGGAAAAATTTCTGTCCGTCATCGTGGCGGTGGGGCACGACGCTATGTCCGTGTTGTTGATTATCGTCGAGAAAAATTTGATATCCCGGCTAAAGTAGTGGCGGTCGAATACGATCCTAATCGCGGTGCCCGTCTTTTGCTCCTGAACTATGCTGATGGCGAAAAGCGTTACATGTTAGCTCCACAAGGTTTGAATATCGGTGATAGTGTTGTTTCGACTCGTGGTAAAGGTGAAGTTAAAATCGGTAATCGTCTTCTTTTAGAAAATATCCCGGTTGGCATGAATGTTTACGATATTGAACTGCAACCAGAAAAAGGCGGTCAATTAGTTCACGGCGCTGGTGGTACAGCACAACTCATGGCTGTAGAAGGAAGATTTGCTACATTAAAGTTGCCTTCTGGCGAGGTTCGAATGGTGGCCAAGGAATGTATGGCCACCGTAGGTGTGGTTTCAAATCCAGATTATGGTTTAATCCGTTGGGGCAAAGCGGGCCGAACTCGTCATCGCGGTGTTAGACCAACTGTACGTGGTAAGGTTATGAACCCAGTTGATCACCCACACGGTGGTGGCGAAGGTCGTAACCCAATTGGTTTGAAACATCCTAAAACTCCACAAGGTAAACCAGCTTTGGGTGTTAAAACACGTAAAAGTAAGTCTTCAGACAAGATGATTGTCCAACGTCGTCCTAAGGGTCGATTTGTGGGCAGCTCGGTGAAATAATCATAGGACCTCCTCATTTGGCGCATAACTTCGTCAAAACCTGAATTTTTTTGTTCAACGTATGTTGATACGTTTCACAAAAAAATTCAGGTCTTTCCTCGTTCTGCACTCAAATGAGAAAGTCCTAAATCAAAATTAGTTATGTCACGTAGTTCAAAAAAAGGACCTTATGTAGACCCCCGGCTGATGGAGAAAATCCAAAAGCTTGGTCCAGGTAGTCGCACAGTTATAAAAACCTGGGCTCGGGCTTCTTCGATTACCCCAGAAATGGTTGGTCTAACTATTGGTGTTCATAATGGTCGAGATCACATTCAAGTTAGAATTACTGAAGAAATGGTTGGTCATAAACTGGGTGAATTTTCACCGACTCGTAAATTTGTCCGCCATGGCGGTAAAATTCAAAAAGCCGAAGAAGGTGCAGCTAAACCAGCTGCTCAACCAGCCAAAGCTGGTAAAAAATAGTTTCCTATGGATATTACAGCTAAAGCAAGATTTGTTCGCATGTCACCTCGTAAGGTGAGATTGGTGGCTAATACCATCCGCGGTCTTGGCGTAGCCAAAGCTGAGGAAGGTCTTTCTTTCATGAAACAACACGCTTCCGAGCCAATCATGAAACTTTTGAAATCAGCCATAGCTAACGCTGAACATAACTTCAAACTTTCTTCTGAAAAATTATTTGTAAAAACTATCACGGTTGATGGTGGCCCGGTTTACAAACGTTGGACACCAAAAGCTTTCGGTCGAGCCACACCTATTCGCCACAGAACATCACATATTTCTTTAATTTTATCAGAAAAAGAAGTTGAACCAGAATCGAAAGCCAAGAAAGAAACTAAGTCTAAGAAGAAACCGGTTAAGAAGAACGTCTAATATGGGTCATAAAGTACATCCAAAAGCGTTTCGATTAGCCACCATTCGTCCTTGGGACGCTTCGTGGTTTGCCAGAAAAGAAAATTTTTCGGATTTTTTGCGTGAAGATGTTCAGATTCGAGATTTTTTGCGCAAAGAACTTCGCGAAGCTTTTGTTGACAGAATCGAAATCGAACGCACTCGACAGCAAGTGAATGTCATAATTTTTTCAGCCAAGCCAGGCTTTATTATTGGTCGAGCCGGTGCTGGTATCGAGGAATTAAAGAAAAAGATTTTACAGAAATTTTATCGTGGTCGCCGTGTGGCCTTTTCAGTAAATGTAAAAGAAGTTGCTCGCCCATCTTTGTCAGCTCAAATTGTTGGTTTACAACTAGCCATAGATATTGAAAAACGTTTTCCTTTCCGCCGAGCTATGAAGCAGTCTATTGAACGAGTACTTAAGGCTCGAGCTGAAGGTGTAAAAATTACTTTAGGCGGCCGCTTGAATGGTGCTGAAATTGCTCGAGTTGAAACTTTAGCTCACGGAAAAGTTCCGCTTCATAATTTACGCGCTGATATTGATTTCGCTACCGTAACGGCCAGAACAATTTATGGAGCCATTGGTATCAAAGTTTGGATTAACCGTGGCGAAATTTTTGAAAAAACCAGTACTGAAGTCAAAATTGGAGAATAAAACATTAGTATGTTGATCCCGAAGAAAGTAAAACATCGAAAATGGCATAAAGGTCGCGGACGCGGCAAGCGTTTAGCGACTCAAAAAACCACTTTAGCTTTTGGCTCATTTGGTTTGAAAGCCATGGAAGAAGCCTGGATTACTTCCCGTCAGATTGAGGCTGCTCGTCGAGCCATGACTCGTTCTATAAAACGAGGTGGCAAGATTTGGATTCGGGTTTTTCCTGATCATCCGGTTACTACCAAAGGTGCTGAAATGCCAATGGGTAAAGGTAAAGGTGCAGTTGATCATTACGTTGCCGTAGTCCGAGCCGGTACGATAATGTTTGAAATGGATGGTGTGGTCGCAAAAGTAGCCAAAGAAGCTTTGGATTTGGCCTCGTACAAACTACCGGTTAAGACAAAGTTTATTGTCGAAGAATAAATTTAGTATGGAAGAGAAAGAATTAAAAAAAGCTTCGCCTGAAGTTTTAAAAAAAACCCTGCAAGAAGCCGAAGGGGAACTGCGTTCAATGCGTTCGGCTATTTCAGCCAATCAGTTTTCTCAAGTTCGCAAGGTTAGAGAAGTTAAAAAAACTATCGCCAGGATTAAAACCTTTCTCAATCAGAAGATTTCGGAATAAATAATATGACTCAAGAAAAAAGTAAAACCCAACGCAGTTTCGTGGGCGTCGTCGTGTCAGATAAAATGACCAAGACGATTGTTGTTCGAGTTGATCGCACTGTGCTCCACGAGAAATATCAAAAGCGTTACATTATGTCCCATCGTTATAAGGTGCATGATGAAAATAAGACAGCTAAAGTTGGTGACAAAGTTGAGTTTGTTGAATGTCGCCCTTTGTCACGCGATAAGCGCTGGCGTTTACTTAAGGTTTTGAAGACCGAAGTCTAATTTTAGCAATATGGTTCAGCTTCGCAGCATGTTAAACGTGGCCGACAACTCCGGCGCTAAGAAACTTCAAATGTTTCGCGTCGAAGGCGGCTACAAAAAACGTTACGCTCGTTTGGGTGACGTTGTTACGGCTACCGTAAAAATTGCCACGCCACACGCCGCCATCAAAAAGAGCGACGTGGTGCACGCAGTTATTGTTCGTACTCGTAAAGAAACACGCCGTCCAGATGGTACTTATATTCGCTTTGACGAAAATGCGGCCGTGATTATTGATCCTAAAAGTAAAGAACCAAAAGGTACCCGTATTTTTGGACCAGTAGCTCGTGAATTGCGGGTTAAAGGTTTTGTCAAAATAATTTCACTGGCTCCTGAAGTGCTTTAATTATATGAAGTTGAAGATAAAAACAGGCGATACTGTCCGCATCATCGCGGGCAAAGACAAAGGTAAGCAAGGAAAAATCCTACAGGTTTTTCCTAAGCTTAATCGTGTGGTTGTGGAAGGCTTAAATTTAGCCATTCGTCATTTGCGTTCACGTCGTAAAAACGAAGCTGGCCAAAAGATTACTTTTCCAGCCCCTGTTCAACTTTCAAATGTTCAATTAGTTTCTTCAAAAAGTGGCGGTATTGGTCGTGTCGGTTGGAAGTTAATTGAAAAAGACGGTAAAAAAACATCGGTGCGGGTTATCCGACATCGCGGAAATTCCGAAGATATTGAATAATTATGTCGCTACAAACTTATTACAAAGAAACCGTTGCCCCCAAGCTGGCTGAAGATTTGGGACTTAAAAATGCCTTGGCTGTGCCAAAAATTTCTAAGATTACCCTTAATGTTGGTTTAGGTCAGGGTATTAAAGAGGCTAAATATTTAGAAACAGCCGAAGCCACCCTTCGCCGTATTACTGGTCAACAACCAGTTAAGTGTAAAGCTCGGATTTCTATTTCTAACTTTAAAATCAGAAAAGGCATGGTGGTCGGCATGAAGGTAACTTTGCGCGGAAAGCGCATGTGGGATTTTCTTGATAGATTGGTTAATGTGACTCTGCCACGCGTTCGTGATTTCCGCGGAATTTCTCCAGACGCTCTCGACGAAAGAGGTAACTATTCATTAGGTTTTCGTGAGCACGTGTCTTTCCCAGAAATTTCTCCCGATGAAATTGAAGTTATACATGGTCTTCAGGTGGTTATTACAACTACGGCTAAAAATAAGGAACAGGGTCGAGCTTTACTCACCGCCTTGGGTTTCCCTTTTAAGATAACAAACGACAAAAAGTAAGTGAATTATGGCAACAGAAAATCAGCGTTATAAATCGCGCAAAAAACCAAAATTTTCCACTCGTCATGTCAACCGCTGTTGGCGTTGCGGCCGTAACCACGGCTATATGCGTGATTTTGATTTATGCCGTATTTGTTTCCGTGAGCTCGCTAACCAAGGAGAAATCCCTGGTATAAAAAAAGCCAGCTGGTAAAGTTTTGAAAATATGATGACCGACCCCTTATCAGACATGTTAACTCGCATCCGCAACGCGCAAGCTGTGCGGAAGGTTGAGGTGACAATTCCTTTTTCTAAAATTAAGTTCAGTTTAGCAAAAATTTTAGAACAAGAAGGTTTTGTAACTCGAGTTGAAGAATCAACCGAGGACACTCGTCCGGTTATTCGGATGGTTTTGAAATACGATCACCGTGAACCGGCTATTCGTATGATTAAAAGAATTTCCAAACCAGGTCGTCGTGTTTATACTAAAAATACAGATTTACCTAGAGTTTTGTCGGGTCTTGGTATTGCAATTGTTTCCACCTCTAACGGTTTAATGACTAACAAAGAAGCGCGCGCCAGAAAACTTGGCGGCGAAGTTATTTGCGAAGTTGCTTAAATATATGTCTCGTATCGGATTAAAACCAATCATTGTTCCAGCCGGTGTTGAGGTCGTTGTAGACGACCGAAATGTCACAGTAAAGGGATCGAAAGGCAGTCTTTCGGTTGTTTTTCCTGGTTGTGTAAAAATGAACCGTGAAGGTGACGAAATAAAATTAACCGTCACTCACCCTGGACAAAAGGATGAAAAAGCTTTGTGGGGAACCTTCCGGGCTCTTTTGCAAAACATGATAGTTGGCGTTACGGTTGGTTTTAAAAAAGCCATGGAAATTAACGGTATTGGTTATCGCGTAAACATTTCTGGAAATAAATTAGTCCTTGATCTCGGTTATTCTCACTCAATTGATTTTATTTTGCCAGCCGGCGTTTCGGCCACAGTTGAAAAAAGTATTTTAACTTTGAGTAGTATCGATAAACAATTGGTTGGTGAAACTGCTGCGCGTATTCGTCGTTTAAGACCACCAGAACCTTATAAAGGTACTGGAATAAAATACGTTGATGAAATTATTCGTCGTAAGGCAGGTAAAACTGGTAAGGCCGCCGCTTAATAAAATAAAAGTATGAAGGTTAAGAATCCTATTGAAAAAAAACGTCATCTTGCCAAGCTTCGGGCGGCCAGAGTTCGTGCTCGTATTACGGGTACGGCTGAGCAGCCACGGCTTTCGGTTAAGCGTAGTTCTAAACATCTTTACGCTCAACTTATTGATGACACTGTTGGTAAGACATTAGCCGCGGCTTCTGATTTTGAGGTAGTTGCTTCAGCTGGTAAAAAAATTACTAAAACAGAAGCAGCCACAGAAATAGGTAAGCTTATCGCTTCTCGAGCCAAGGAAAAGGGAATTGAGCTGGTAGTTTTTGATCGCGGTGGTTACCGTTATCACGGACTCGTGGCGGCTTTGGCCGACGGAGCTCGCGAAGGCGGATTGATTTTCTAAAATATTATGTCGGAAGAAACAAACCCAACAACTCAAGTAACCGAGGCTGTGGCCCAGCCAGTAGTTTCTGATACACCAGTTAAGGCAGCTCCGGTTGCTCCTGGTCGTCCAGGTGGTCCAGCTCGCGGTGCTCGCGGCGGTTCATCTTCTCGTGATGGTCGAGGTGGCGGCGGCGCCCGTGGCGGCGGCCGAGGTCGTGATAGTCGTGATCGCGAGCCAAAAGAATATGACCAAAAGATTTTGGAACTTTCTCGGGTTACTCGTGTGACCGCTGGTGGAAAACGCATGCGTTTTCGGGCTGCAGTAATCATTGGTAATCATGCTGGTAAAGTTGGTTTTGGTGTAGCTAAGGGAGCCGACGTGGCCATGGCTGTAGAAAAGGCTGTCCGTCAGGCCAAGAAAAAAGTTTTTACCATTACTCTAAATAACGAAACTATCCCACACGTCGTAAATGAAAAATTTGGCGCGGCCATTGTGCTTTTGAAACCAGCTCCAAAAGGTACTGGACTTAAAGCTGGTGGTGCTGTTCGGGTGGTTCTGGAACTTGGTGGTGTACCAAACGCGGTTAGTAAAATTATGGGTTCGGCCAACAAAATCAATGTGGCCAAAGCTACTATAAAAGCCATGAAACGTTTGCGCTTGCCTGTTAAAACTATCGTTTCTGAGGTAAAATAAATTTATGTCACTTGCTTTACACAATATTAAACCAGCCGCCGGCTCAAAAAAGACCAAAAAAAGAGTTGGTCGTGGTTTGGGTTCGACCGGTTCTTACTCCGGTCGCGGTGTTAAGGGCCAACGGGCTCGTTCTGGTGGCCGTGACGGTTTGCAGAAATTAGGACTTCGTTCTCTCATGCTCAAATTGCCTAAGAGCCGTGGTTTTAAGAGCTTGGCCGAAAAATCAGCCGTGGTTAATGTTGGAGTTCTATCAAAGAATTTTGCTGACGGGGCCACAGTTACACCTAAATTGATTTTGGAAAAAGAATTAGTTCGCTCCATTACAAATGGTGTAAAAGTTTTGGGTGAAGGTGAAATCAAACATCGTTTAGTTATCAAAAGTTGTACTGTTTCAGAATCGGCCAAAGAAAAAATTACCAAAGCAGGCGGTGAAGTCATCGTCGCTTAAATTTCATTTATGATCCTCCAGCGTATTTTTCGCACGCCAGAGGTTAGAAACAGCGTGCTGTTTGTTCTTGCCTTACTTGTAATATTCCGCGTCGCGGCTCATATTCCAGTGCCAGGTCTTGATGCCAGCGCTTTGACCTCTTTTTTTCAGAATAATCAGTTTTTAGGATTGTTGAATATTTTTTCGGGTGGAACATTGGAAAATTTTTCCATTGTTGCCCTTGGTGTCGGACCTTATATTACAGCTTCGATTATTTTCCAGCTTTTGGGCATGATTGTTCCAAAGTTTGAAGAAATGCAAAAGGAAGAGCAAGGTCGTCAGCGTATTAATAGTTGGACTCGTTGGTTAACTGTTCCTCTCGCTATTTTTCAAGGTTACAGCATGATTCTGTTGCTTAGACAACAAGCGCCAACGGTTTTTGCTGATTTAAATTTTTTGATAATTTTGTTGGCGATTTTGTCAATGACAGCTGGTACAATTTTTGTCATGTGGCTTGGTGAGCTTATTTCAGAAAAACATGTTGGTAACGGTGTTTCCATCATGATTTTTGCTGGTATCGCCGCCGGTTTGCCACAGTTTTTCCAAAAGTCATTGGCCGTTTACGATCGTTCACAAATGATCACCATGATACTTTTTGTTGTGGTTGCCGTTTTGACAATTGTTGGAGTGGTAATCATGCATGAGGCACAAAGAAACATTCCTGTTCAGTATGCTCGTGGTGGTCACACTTCGCGTTTAGGTGGCGCGGCCACCAGTCATTTGCCTCTTAAAGTAAACATGGCTGGAGTTATTCCAATCATTTTTGCCATCTCGATTATTTTGTTCCCGCGCGTTTTCGCTCAATTTTTTACTGACGCCAAGAGTATTTGGCTTCGCGAGGCGGCCACTTACACTATAGGAATTTTTGATAACCAGTTGTTCTACGGTATTGTATATTTCCTTTTAGTTTTTGGTTTTACCTATTTCTATACAGCCGTTATTTTTCATCCAGATCGGGTGGCTGAAAATTTGCAAAACCAAGGTGGTTTTATCCCAGGTATCCGTCCAGGTAAACCGACTTCGGAGTATCTCAACTTTGTTTCCACTCGTATTTTGCTCGCCGGCGCCCTGTTTTTGTCTATTATCGCCGTGTTGCCTCTCAGCCTTCAATTATTAACCAATAATGCCAATTTGGTAGTTGGTGGAACTTCGGTTTTGATCGTGGTAAGTGTGGTTATTGAAACAGTTAGACAGATTGAGGCACAGCTTATGATGAGGGAGTACGATGTGTAGGAGTGATGCCCCGCCTCGTAGGCCTCGGACGGGGTCCCGCCAAAAGTCACTGTCGGCGGGAGAGTGATGGAGTGATGGAGTGATGGAGTGATGGAGTGATGGAGTGATGGTATTGAAACTAAATGTTAAAAAAATCGTCAGAAATGGCGATTTTTTTGGTCGTAAAAAATATTGTCGCCGGGTCCATGTAGTGGACTCCGGCGACGACGAACGCGAACGGCGGACATTTTACTCCTTTTTCCCGAACAAGGCGGTGATAAATCGAGCCGCAACCGCTGCGACCGCGATGGTTGCGCTGATCTTCCAGGGGAGCGTGCCTTCGGTCGTGTTCACGACGAAAATCATGGCCACGCAGAAAACTATCATGAGTAGAGCTTGAATTTTTCCCACAGGTTTTCCTTTGTTGGTGTGCCCGCAATCTTAGCAGAAGAAGAAGAAGTCAAGAGTGGGTGGTGCACTAAATTCTTGAGTTAGACACCACCAGCAAGCTGGTGGCTTAATGAGTGGGGTCGCCTCAAAGGCGATCGTAACGCTTGCTGGTTTTTAATGAGTTAGTTGAATTACTTAAGTGCGCCGGCTCCGTTCTGATCTTGGTCTTCTTGATCCCG
>JAZDHJ010000002.1:0-24828 GCA_043805995.1 Candidatus Uhrbacteria bacterium | reverse complement strand
GGAGACAGAAAAATTATTGAACGGTACATCGAAAAGCAAGGCCGAAAAGAAGACGTTAAACAATTAAAACTCTTCGAACTAAATTAATATCGACGCCCTGTGGTGTTCGCCGCCTCGGCGATCCCACAGGGTAATTCACATTATTTTTTTTAAATTTAAATTCCAGTTTTTCGATAATTACACCGGCAATAAACGGGGATTCAAAATTAAGTTTTGCTTCAGAACGAGCTACATTTATAACAGGAATTTTTAAATTTTGGCAACGCAACTTATTATAACCAGACGAAGTTTGTTCGATAGCCACACCATGAAAATCTTTTTCAACCAAAAAATTTCCAGCACAAGCCAGACGACCACCATCGTCAACGAACAAAACCTTTTTGTAATCAGATAAATTAACTTTTGTTTGAATATATTCAAGAAAATTTTTAACTTCTGCCTCGAACTGATCATCAAAAGACAAATGGCTGTCAAATCTTAAACTTCCGGCGTGAACATAAACACCTTTTTTACGGAATTTTTCTAAAACCTCTTTATTGGTCGAGTAACATTTACCGAGTAAAAAAGTATTTTCCGGTTTTAAACCTAAACCAAACAAATATTCAAACATTGTAAAATTAGTTTCTAAAATATGTTGAACGGCAATTAATAAAACATTATTAAAATCAACGTCTTTAAACATCTCTGAAGTGTAATCGAGTAATGGAAGTTTCATATAACAAAAGTTTACCCTATCTATTCTCCCCCCACCACCTAAAAATTTTCTCAGCTACCGGTACAGCTGTCGTTGAGCCTTCGCCTAATGAGCCGACGCCGCTTTCTTCGATCAAAATTGTTATGGTGATTTCCGGATTTTCGTATGGAGCGAAACCGGTGAACCAAGCGTGGGTTTCTTCGGTGCCACCAATTTGAGCAGTACCGGTTTTACCGGCCGAGGTGATTGATAATGAATTTAGGCGACGAGAACTGCCGGACGTGACCGACTGCCTCATTCCCTGCTGGACTATTTTGATGGCTTCTTTGAGCGGATCAGAAAGTTCGGTGCTCGACGAAGCCACTTCTTGTCCATCAACCGCATGCACCACACGAGGCAAAAATTTTGTACCACCATTCGCGATTGTTGATAAAGCGTTGGTCATTTGAATCGGTGTAACCAAAAGATCGCCCTGGCCGATGGCTAAATGATAGGTGTCACCGACATACCAACGTTCACCCTTGGCTTCTTCCTTCCACTCTTTTGACGGCAAGAAACCATTGGCCTCATTCGGTAAATCGATCTCGGTCTTTTGACCAAAACCAAATAAACTGGCGTAGGCGGTAATTTTTTCCACCCCGAGTCCAGTAAAGGTCTCATAGCCGCCGCCAATGATATAAAAGAAAGTGTTAACCGATTCAGCCAAAGCTTTGCGAGCATCTGTCACGCCATGGCCGCCAGCTTTCCAGTCAGGAAAAAACCATTGACCGATGGCTAAACCGCCGGTTGATAAAAATGAAGTCGATGGGCTAATGATGCCTTCGGCCAAAGCGGCCGCGGCGACGTAGGGTTTGAAAGTTGAACCCGAAGGAAATTCACCAGAAACAGCTCTTGGAAACAAGGGTTGGTTTGGGTCTTCGATTAAAGTAGCGTAAGTTTCTCGATCAATACCGCCAGCAAAAAGATTGCTGTCGTATGTAGGCAAACTGACCATGGCTAAAATCTCACCATTATTAGGATTGGTGATAATAAGACTGGCCCGTTTTTTTCCAAGCTCTTTTAATTTTTCGGCCAGATATTGTTCGGCTACGATTTGCAAATCGTAATCGATCGATAAAGTTATGGCCGAACCCTGAACCGGCAACTCTTCAGAAAAAATTGCGGTTTCGTTTCCAGAAGCGTCAACCTCAACCAATCGCCGACCGGTTTTACCACGCAAAGCTGATTCCCAACTGGCTTCCACACCAGCCTTACCAATTTCATCTGTTCGACGATAACCATTATTTTTCAGTTCTTCAAATTCATCGGCGTTAATCTTACTGACATAACCCAGAACATGGGATAGCGAAGTTGATGATGAAGCATAACGACGTTTGTTGGCAGTACGAACAGCAAAACCCGGTAAATTTTTGGTTTCGATCATGGCCAAAAGCGCGTGTTCATAATCCAAATCTTTCTCAACAATCACTTCTTCTTCCGGCACTTCGATGTACTCCTGTAACAAGAGATCAAGATCGGCTCTTTGCAAACCGGTCAGACCAGCCACTCGATCAAAAACCAAATCACGATCAGCAGTTTTTTCCGGTAAATCGGCAATGGTCATAGTCAAAGTAAAAACCGAAACATTCTCGGATAAAATCTGACCATTAACATCTGTCACCACACCACGTTCGGCTGGCAAATACTGAATCTTAAAACGATTTTCTTCGGCCATAGCTCGATAGTTCGCACCTTGAAAAATCTGAAGATAAACAGCTCGACCGCTAAAAAAAATCAAAAAGAAAAATAACAAAAACAAACCCAACCGAAATCGCGAAGCCGGAATAGTTAAACCCAGCGACTGACCGGCGAATTCAACCACGGCCGGATCAGTTGAAGCAGTTTCCTCCAAAGACCGGTCACGACGCGACAAATAACCAAGCCCGATTTCATGCTCAATAAAAACCCGCGAACCGAGATTTGATTTTTGTTTATTAAATGGCCACACAATTTTAATTTTCGAATTACAAATTTTCCCGAGACGGCACAATAAGCAAACCTTTGAGAACGGAGCGGATTTTTTTGGTTAAAACAAATAAAATAAAAACCAAAATGACCAGCCAAATTATTTGCCAAAAAGCGTAGGTGAAAAAATTAAACCAAGGAAACGGCAAACTATCGTTAAAGGAAATAAAAAACCAATAAATCAGGTGTGACAATTGGACAAACAACATTGGCAAAATGGCATTAGAAACAACACCGTAGAGTGAACGATTGGTAAAAATTCTTCGACCAAGGAAAACCATAATCAAAGCGGCGGCGATATAAATTATGGTTTCAAAAGGCAACAAACCTAAATGCCAAAAATCAAGAAAAACCCCTAACCCAAAAATCCACCAAGCACCGATCGATGAGCCCAAATATTGAAAAAGATAAACCCCGCAAGCAAAAACTAATGGTAAATAAAGAAAAGGTTCGGGCAAGCTATGAACAAAAGCGAACTCGAAGGAAATCAGTATCAGAAACAAAATTGTTGAGATCAAAAATCTGATCATAAACCGGTCTCAATATTTATTACGGAAACACTATTATATCGTCTTGGATCGATTAGTGGTTCAACTGTGGCTTCCTGAAACGGCGCGGCTGGATCACGCTCAACACTTGTAACAACTCCGACAATTAAACCTGGTGGAATCATGGCTTCCAGGCCAGAAGTAACCACCAAATCATTAATGGCCACGGTTTCATTTTGCGGCACAAAACGCAGAGTTAATAAAGCGCTGCCACTACCTTCACTAATACCCAAAGTTCGAGAAGAATTAAGCAATGAAATAGCTGACTTGGCCCCACGGCCCAAAATTGATTGAACGGTCGAAGTTTTAGATGAAACCTTAATTACCTTACCAATCAAATGACCTTCGGACACAATCACAGCTGCACCTTCTTTTACTCCATCGTCAGAACCCCGATCAATGATAAAAACCGAATCAATCGGCGAAACCGAGCGACTGATTATACTGGCGGTAATGTGCTGAAAAGATTCACGTTCAAAAAAACTAAGTTGTTCGCGCAAATTTTGATTTTCAATTTTTAAAGAATCAAACTCGGCTTGATCAACGGCCAAGGCCACCAAAAGTTCTGAATCAGAAGCCGCACAATAAGTTGTTGATGAAGCTGAAGGAAATTGCTTGGTCCAAACATCGGTTACCCAGGCTCCGACCGAAGAAAAAGGCCGCTCAATAAAAGCCAGACTTCGCGGTAAGCAACCGGAGAAAAATAAAATAATAACCGCTAAAAAAAATGGCGGTATTAACCAAGCAGTAATTTTTTTGTAAGGCTTGGGCATATTGTTTGGTTGGAATGTCAAATGTCTAATGTCAAAGTATGGAAGCTCGATTTCTTAGATTTTATTATCAATCAATCTGATCTTTAATTTTGATTCCCATGTTTTTCATGTCTAAAATTAAGCGATCTGGATTTATAATTTGGCCCATTAACCAAAGCCCTGGTTTATCGATAAAACCGTCTAAATATTGGCGGACGCAAGCAACGATTGGTATGGCTGTAAATTCATAAGCATCTTCGTGTTCTGCAATGACGCGAAACTTTATTTGTTTTTCGTTTTTTATACCCTCTGCTTCCAAAACAAATGACACACCACGATTATTTTTGGAAAAATTTTTAAATCCGAATACAAGAAGTTTAGCAATAAAACTTCTGCCTAAACCTTTTTTGATTTTCGACAGAACAATTGTTAAAGGAATTACAAAATAATCTATAAACCAGTTAAATCCCGCAACATACACTCCGGTTTCATCCAAAGGAAACATTTCTGGTAATGCGTACATTTCTTCCATTTGTATGGGGTAGCAAGTACGGATTCCGAATTGTGAACCAAAATCAATTTTTTTTGAATCTTTATAATTTGCTTTTCTCCATTTACTATTTTTAAATATATCCGCTTTGTCGTCAGCTAATATGTCTACTATTTCATAAACCGATTCTGGTTTTTTGATTTCAACATTCATAGCTGTTCCAACAATGGCTTTTTTAAGTTCATCAAATTGTGGTGCTACATATCTTACAAAAGCCGATGGTAACCCTGGATGAAAGCCTGCCTGAGTAATAAAGCAACGACCACTATCTTTAATCTCCTGTGATAAAGTTTTAAGTTCTGAAAAAACCTTTTGTTCAAAATGAAAATCTAAATAATCAACCTTTGCTTCCAAAGCCGCTTTTGTAATATTTTGAACACAATTAATTACGGTGGTCGCATCAATGACTAGAGAAGCATTTTTAAAAGCCGATATAAGTGAATCATAATTTAAAACGTCGACAAAAATCGCAAAAATATTTTTTGTTGGAAACTCTTGTTTGAGTTTGTCGCATAACTCTTCTGCTTTTTTAATATCATGGCCAGCAATAATTATTGAGGCTTCAGTTTCTTTGAGAAGCCATCGGCAAATTAATTTTCCCGTTCCACCGTATCCACCCAATATTAAAATTGTTTTTTGATTCATAATAATTATCAAATAATCGACCTCCTTCATTTGTCATTCTGAACCCTCTCCATTCGACCCCTTCGAGTCGCCTCAGGGTCGCCTTGAGGAATCGAAAGACGACTGGGCTCATGGTCTGAGGCCTATCGAAGACTGACTCAGGATGACAGGTGGGTGCGAACCAAATTAGTATATTAGTATCAAATTAGTAATTCGAGTCCTCTACTAGCCAATTCCACCGTCACGAGATGAAGGCAAAGCCACATCTTTAAGCAATTCCTCGTTTTCTAAAAGCATACCGGCGCCGCGCACCACGCAAGTTAATGGATCGTCGGCTACACGTACCGGAATAGCGGTTTCATGAGACAAGAGTTTATCAAAACCACGCAGCAAAGCCCCGCCACCAGTCATGATGATTCCCCGTTCATAAATATCGGCCACCAGTTCTGGCGGAGTTACTTCTAAGGTAGCTTTAACATTTTCAACAATGGTTCTGACCGAACGACTAATAGCATCACGGATTTGACTATCATTAACGATTATTTCTTTTGGCAAACCAGACAAAAGATCGCGACCGCGCATTTCCATGGAGAGAGCCTCGTCTGGCGGTACAGCTGTACCGATACGCATTTTTACCAATTCGGCCTGTCGTTCACCCAACAAAAGATTAAAAACGTCGCGGCTGTAAGTAATAATATTTTTATTCAATTCGTCACCAGCAATTGATAATGATTTCCAAACTACCACACCAGCTAAAGAAATAACGGCAATGTCGGTTGTACCACCACCAATATCAACCACCATGGTTCCGATGGACTCAGCTACCGGTAAACGAGCACCGATGGCGGCGAGCATTGGTTCTTCGACCAAAAAAACCTCGCGAGCTCCGGCCGAAAAAACTGCGTCCTCAACCGCCTTGCGTTCAACTTCAGTAATTTCTGGCGGCACGCCGATAACTACTCGCGGTCGAGGAATTAAAGTTTTTGATTCGCGATGAACTTGATCGATAAAATATTTCAACATTTTTTCCGTAACTTCAAAATCGGAAATCACGCCTTTGGTTAATGGTTTAACTACCGAAAGATGTGGTGGAGTTTTACCAACCATATCCCTGGCATCGCGGCCGACTGACAAAATTTGATCGGTGCGAGTATTAATAGCCACGACTGATGGTTCGTTGATAACCACCCCCTGATCTTTAATATAAACCAAGGTATTGGCTGTACCTAAATCAATTCCAATATCTTTGGAAAATTGACCGAGCAAATTGTTGAAAAATTTAATCACAATAAATCAAAATATCAGGCACAAATATAGTACCTGATACCGAGCCTTGGGACAAGACTCGGTTTGAGACCCAAATGTATTCATTGGGTAAGGCCAGAGGAACGCTGACGGGCGCTTAAAAAAGCCAATTCTATGAAAGCAAAAACTATAATAACCAGGGTAATAATCCACAGGCGAAAAAGGCCTTGTGAAAGAAGGATTAGGGCCGCGACTAAAATAGACGAAAACCAGACTGATTGCCGAAAAGAGGCCAGCACTTGTCGCGAAACTAAATCCTGCGGTCGAAAATGGCGGCGGACAGCTGTGCCAACAATGGCTAGTGTACCGACGCAGGCGACAAAAAATGTGGCGTAAAAAAACAAAAAACCAGTCCAACCAGAAACGGTTGGATCAACTTTTAATAAAATAAAGACCCAAGCTAGCCAAACGATAATTGTGGCCCCTAGCATGGCCAATAAAAATTGTTTAAAAGTCATAAAAAATTAATTTTGCAATCTTGAATTTATTTTTGTAATACGGGCCCCAGGCGTTCGACGAGATAATTCGTCTATTAATTCCCTTTCGCGTGTCATAAGCCAATGCATGGCCAAATTATTTTTGCAGCTGGTATTTATCACCCCATCCTTAAAAGAAAGCGCCTGAACATCATCTTTTCTGGTGGGCGGCAGTTTTTCCATCATCAGATCATTAAAAGTCTCAACCATTTTAACCATGGCCACACCGCGGCTGATGCGACCTCGACAGAGAGCGTCGGGGAGAAGGTCTTTTAACTGAAACATATTTTATTCGGATTTTCTGAATTCACAAATATCCTTGAAATCGCAAAACTGGCAGTGAAAGCCTGGTGTCGCTGCAAAATTGCTACTTTTCATTTTAGCATATTCGTCCAAAATTGTTTCTTTCAATTCTATAAGATCATCAGGAGAACCAATAAACGATTGCTCGGAGTGATCGTCCAAATAGTGATAAGTCAATTTGGCCGGTTTGAGTTTCAAAACTTCCTCGACCGCCAATTGATAAATCAACAACTGTTTTCGATCACCTTTCTCTAATTTCAGTTTTGGTTTACCACTCTTGTAATCAATAATCTCAATTCCACCCTCAACCTCATCCAAACGGTCGATGCGACCTTTGATGGCTACATCGCCGACTTTGAGCGTAAAACCTTGTTCCAAAGCTTTTGGTTTTGGCAGGTTGGCTTTGAGGAGGATAAAATATTGTTTCAAGGACTCTTGGCCTTTTTCAAAGTATTCTTTTTTTTGTTTTTCGTCTTTATACCAATCATCAATCCACTTTTCTTCGTAAAATTTTAAGAGTTCGTCGAGCGAAACCGGCAGGCGATCTTTTTTTTCTGCGGTCTCTGGTAACAAAGATGTTTGATGACTACCAATTCGTTCAATCCAAAGTTCAAAAAAAGCCTGAAGCGTGTTGTGCATGGTTTTTCCAAACGACTGTGACCAAGATTCGAAAACTGGAATCTCCAAAATGTGAGCAAACTTGTATTGAAGCGGACAGGCTTCAAAAGCGCACAGTTGGGTGAAACTTAATTGTTTTGGAATGTGATATGGCGTTGGTACGGCTTCAACTTCTGGCAAATCATTTTCCACAAAAGGACCGACGGCCTCGGCGGAAATAATTTCCGGTTTATCGATTCCAAGCTCATTTAAAAAACGGGAAAGCTTTCGTTTACGAGCTCCGCCATAATCTTCAGCTGAAGTAAAAAATAAAGCCTCCTTAGCTCGAGTCATGGCCACGTAAAAAAGTCGACGTTCTTCCTCGAGATGTAAATCACCTTCAGGAATTTTTTCTTTTATGAAAGCGCTCGGCAGCTCAATAGGATCTCGACGTTCAGAGGTGGGAAATTTTCGGTCGACTAAATTGACAATAAAGACAAAACGGAATTCCAGGCCTTTTGAGCCGTGAATGGTCATTATTTTAACCAAATCCGGACCAGCCTCCACATCAAAATTTAACGAACCTTCTTCCCCGGCGTCGCGCTCGTGTTTAAATTCTTCGAGAAAATTATGAAGTTTTTTTTCAGCTTGGCGAGCTTCGAATTTTTTTACTCGTTCATGGAATTGATGGAGGAAACGAAAATCTTCTTGTTTTTTAGCTTCTGGTAAACGATTTAAATGTTCAAGCAAACCACTGTCCTTTGAAGCCATGACCACGAGTTCAGAAGCGGTTCGTTGTTTAGCTAACTCAGCTAATTTTGCAATGAGTGATAGGAGTCGCTCAATCATCGCCACGCCTTCCGGTGAAATATCTTCGATTAGTCGAGCTTGGCGGCAAGCTTCGTAAAGCATCTGACCTTTACGTCGGGCAAAATGAGTTAAGGTCGAAAGATCGTGCGAAGAAATTTTGAAAATCTCGTGTGAGAGCAAGCGATAGATACTTGGACTCTGATATGGATTATCGACGGTTTCGAGAATGGCAATGAGATCGAGAACCACTGGTTTTACATAAAGTCCGCGCAAGGCCATGAACTGATATGGAATTCGGTAGCGTTCAAAAGCCGCGACAAATTCATCGGCGGCCGAGTTGGCGCGAACCAAAACCCCAAAATCTTTCCAGTCAGCGTCAGGATGTTTTTCTTTCAATAATAAAATCTTTTCGGCAACACCGCGAGCCTCTTCGGAAAGGGTTGGATAATGTAAGTGTTCAACGTGTCCGGTATGTGCCACCTGGGAAATTAATCTCTTATCGAACGGCTTACTTTCTTTATCCACCCGACCTTCGAGACGATTGGGGTTATTTTTTTGGATAAATTCGTAAGCGCTATCGAGGATCTTTTGACCCGAACGGTAGTTCTTGGTCAGAATGACTCGAGCTGGATTTGGGTAATCGGTTTCGAATTGCAAAATGTTGGCCAGTGAGGCACCACGGAATTTATAGACACTCTGGTCATCGTCGCCGACCACAGTCAGGTTATTATCTGGCGCCGCCAAAAGTTTAATGAGTTCGTACTGAGCCCAATTGGTATCTTGGAACTCATCGACAAGGATGAATTTGTATTTCTCACGAAGTTTTTTAAGAACCTGCGGGCGCTTTTTAAAAAGATGCAAAGTAAAAAGAATCAGGTCGCCAAAATCAAGCGAGTCATTCTCAGCCAGAATCTGCTGATAGGTATGATAAGCCGTGGCCAACTCGGCCAGACGATTAACTTCCGAAGTCGCCTCATCATCAGAATTTTTTGAGTCCAAGTTGGCTCGTTCGCCCTCGGCATAAGCAATGTAATCGTCCGGCGAAACCATTTCGTCCTTAACCCGCGAAAAGTGGCCAAGGAGCGAACGAAGATATTTGGTCGGATTACCAAGCGGTCGATAATAATCAAGCTCAAAGCGATCAAAATTAGCTCGAGCCAAAAGCCAAGCGTCCAATTCCGAGGTCAGTTTAAAATCACGAGACAACCCGATGTCCACACCATAATCCCGAAGTAATTTTTCGCAGAATGAATGGAAGGTGGAAACCTGAAGATCAACATAACCATAAGGCAAAAGAAGATCCACCCGTTCCTCCATTTCCGCCGCCGCTTTCTCGGTAAAGGTCAACGCTAAAATATTCTCAGGAACCACAATCCCCTGCTCGATAAGCCAAGCAATACGTTTGGTAATAACCGTCGTTTTACCAGTTCCCGCCCCAGCAATAATCATTAAAGGCCCACCGCGATGAGTAACCGCGGCAATTTGCTCATCATTCAGGTTTTCGAGCAGGACGGAGGCTGATTTTTTAGTTTTTTTCTTGGGCATAACAGAACTATTCTAACGCAATTACGAATTACAAGGAAGGGTTGACGAAATGCGTTTTTTATGATATTATTTACCTCTTAAAACAATAATCTTTTAATTATGCGCTTTATTAAATTCATACTTCCGGTCTTAGTTTTAATTGCCATGCCAATTAGCTGGGCCGTCGCTGCTTCGCCAATTATCAATTCTCACAGAATAGTTCATACTCTCAACACCAGAAACGAAATTATTCGTGTCAGTGCCAATGAACCAGTTATTTTCATGATGTGGTATTGCCCGGGCAACGTAGCTGCACCAACCGCCGCGGCCGGTTGTCAGTGGATTGACGATTCAGCCGTTTACAAACCAAATTACAATGTAAAAATGACCGGATTAACTCCAGGTCTTTACACCTATCGAGTTCAGATTGTAAATCAAAAAGGTTTGGGTGAAACAGTTGACGGAGAATTTCAAAACTAAAATATTGTTTTTAAAAAAGAGACTGTTCCCAGTCTCTTTTTATTTTACAAGTCTTTCTACCTATTAAAATGCCTCGGGTATTCTGAAAATATCATTTATTACAAATCTTCCTTTTTCTTCATCTTCGTAGGTATCCAATTCAGGATCTATTTTAGACAAAAAGACAAGAATTAAAACACGATCTTCCTCATCTAGTGAAAACTTAACCTGGCTTTCTTCATTTAAATCAAGAAGTTTCAAACTATACAATTTTTCTAGTTTAGAAAGTTGTTCTCGAGTAACCCCGGCCAATAACAACTCCTCGATGGTAGTCTGTCTAGATTCACCACTGCTAATTTTTCGGATAGCCTCAACTATTGGCTGACAGGCAGGTTTTGTTTCTATAGCCAGAGTTTCTTGTCTTCTTTCAAAATCCTCATTCTCTTTTTTAGAAGAACATCGCTCCTCTAAATATTCAAGAACCAAGGCAGTTGTTGTGGTCGAATTTCTGGCAATTTCTAAGTGAGTACTAAGACCATTTCTTTCCATGAAAATTTTCAGATTTTCTATTTCCCTTTCTACCAGCGAAATAACCGATGGATTTTTTCTTATGGTTTCTGCACTCAAGTAATGTGGGTAGACTTTTTCTAACATTCTATTTTTGAATAGTTCTTCAAAATCTAAAAGCCCAGAAACAACTGCTTCCACAGCCTGGCTGAAAAACGATTCATTTTCTGATTCGACTTGTCGATCTGATTTAGTTTTTCCTAGAATTTCACCAAGTTCACCATCAGATATTTCTACTGGAGCCGGCGAACAATTAGCTAAGACAACTTTCTTAATTTCTTCTACAAAATTGTCCTGCTTTAATCCAAACAAATCCCGATTTTGCGAATCAGAAAATTTATCATGAAAAAAGGAACCATCTTGTCTAATTTCAGAATCAAGGATATGACTTACACGATATTTTTCCGATAATCTAGAAAATAACGGCAGATATTTTTCAACCATTTTTTCTCTGAATAGTTTAATGCCTCTATCAACTTTCTGAAGACTTTCTCTGTACACCTCGAGGCTTTCCGTTTCCGGAGAAGGCATGGCTTCGTGATTAGACATATAAAAGATTATTTAAGCTTTTTACGAATAATATTTTGTTTCCCCCAAGCCACAATTAAGGCATGATATTCCTTAAACAACTTGGCGTTGGCCGGCAAATGGTCCTCAAAAAACTTTCTTATTTTATCATAATCTGCCTCTGAAAGCTTCTTTTGACCGTTAGCAGCGAGGAAGCGTCTGGTGTAGGTGTCGACAACGAAAATTGGTTGGTGAAAGGCGTAAAGGAGGATGGAATCGGCGGTTTCACGGCCGATGCCCCAGAGGGATAGGAGTTGTTCGCGAGTTGAAGTGATGGAGTGGTGGAGTGATGGAGTGGTGGAGTTGGTTTTCGGACGGCGATGGTTAGTGGCCGACTGTGTCCCTCGAAGCCCAGCGAAGTGGGATCGGTCACTAACCACAGCAACCGTTTTGCCTGTAAAAAACTTCGCGACAACCTTCAACTTCTTCGCCTTCTGCCGATAATAACCCGAAGAACGAATACAAACCTCGAGTTTTTTCAGCGAAACTTTGACCATCGATTCCACATCAAGCAAACCGTTTTCATAAAGACACTCAACCACCTTCTCAACATTTTTCCAAGCCGTATTCTGCGTCAAAATCGCCCCAACAATTACCTCAAAACAAGGATCAAAACCCGGTCGTTTTTTGCCTTTATGTTTAGGCCACCAGTGTTGGGGACCGAATTCTTTGTATAAATTTTCGTAGACGGTGACGACGTTCATAATTATTTTTGGAACTTCAAAAAAGGATTTTCCATTTCAAAAACAATGAGTGGCGAAATGTCGGTAAAAACCATTTCTGGTAGATTATATTTTTTGGCATAAATCTTATCGGTCGAACAAAACAAAGCCTGAGTCCAATCAAAACCCAATTTATCAGCCACTGTCCTGACTTCAATTTCCGACTTCCCTTCCACTTCAACCAAAGGTTCCAAAAACGGCCACTCATCAATAGTAATTTCCACGCCGTCGAGCGACCAAATTTCCCGCAAAGTTTCTTGATATGCTTTTTCTTCACAACCAACAGTTTTCAAAAACTCGACTGCCTGGCCAAAATCATCAACCTTGAGACAAATCTCTTTTTGATCTTCGATTTTGTCACCGTTAACAATTTTGAGCGACATGGTTATTTTGTCACCTTCATCGCGAACTCGCAGCCAACCACCTTTTATTTCATGACCAACCGGCAGATTAAAAACTTTTCGTTTTTGAAGAAACTCCGGCTTAACCAAAGTCGCGCCAACAACCCGAAGTTTTTCCCGAACTTCGTTTTTATTTATTGGCCAAAAAGTGGCTTCGTATTCGATGGTCATAGTGGTTGTGGGGTTAAGGGGACGGAACCATCCTTCCTCCTTCGCTGGGCTACGGAAGGACAGGTCGCTCGAGGCGAGCTACAGCATGGCACGGGGGGTTTAACCCTCCGTCGCTCGCGGCGAGCTATGGAGGACGTGGCGGGGTTTGAAGAGGTTTTGTCCATCGTAGGGGCGAGAGGTCTCTCGCCCTCGGTCTCGATTTTATTGAACTAAACCACCCAAATCATAGTTTTCAGCAAATCATTTTCCCGACGACAGCGGCTTTTGGCGGGATCCCGTCAAAGTCCTACGACGGCGGGATAATCACAGTTCAAGACAAAAAACAAAATCCTATAAATCCTCACAATCCCAATAATCCCAGTTCAGACAATAAAAGATTACCAAAAAATTACCAAAGACAAAAGACTAAAAACCCCAAAAAATCATTATTACCAAGCCTTTTCAAACAAAAAACTAAAAAATCTATGACAACCATCTATGACAACCGTCTTGACATTTTCAAAAAAATTTGATATTTTGTTTTGTCTCGAATTCCAAGGAGGAAATCATGAACGCGAGACGACCGAGGGATGGGCTCATAGGTTAGGGGCACACCCCGACAACAACTGAATCGCCGTCAGAGGACAGCGGATTCCGAAAGCTGTGGGGTCGTGCCAACCGGCACCCCGCAGTTTTGCCTGAACGGGCTACTCCAGCTCGAACAGGTCTCATCTCAACTCAACAGAAGATGAACGGAGTTCGACATGTCCAACAACCAGACCGCTACACGGCGGGTGGTGGAGATCAGTCCTGATGACCGAAGCAGCTACCGTACGCGGTTCTACTTCCGACCCGATGGGCGTCGGGCGGGTGAACCGTACGTCATGAGTGTCAACGACGCGGCCATGGCCAGGCGCCGGAAGGCCGTCGAGCTCGGACACATCGAGCTGACGCCTGAAGAACGCTGGAACAGGGTCGAGAGCCAGGTTCACGAAATGGCGGAATGGTACCTTCGGGTACGAACCGACAGAACCTGGCTGCATCTCTGCCCCGAGGAAATGTGGTGGCGACTCCGGAGCCTGCGGGTTCTCAAGAGCACGCTGCCCAAGGGCCTCGACAAGGCCGAGACCGTCGTGACTCAGTGTCGGACGCTCCAGAAGGTGGCAACGGACTTCTTCGAAGCGACCAAGCGGGAGGAGGAAGAAAGATGGGAAGCGGAACGTCAGGCTCGCTATGAGCACGAAGCCGCACTGGTCCGAAGCAGCCTCGAAAAAGACGAGCTCCCTTCGACCAACCACATCGATGTCCTCCACAGCGACGGCTTCATCTCGGACGATGAGCTTGCGCTGTACAACTGCCTCAAGGCCAAAGAAGAGGCCCGACAGACCGAAGAGCACCGACGGCGTGACGAAGCCTACGAGCTGGCTCGACGAGTCAGACTGGCTGAAGAACGCCGTGAATCCACTGAAGCTGAGACCTTCCACCACAAGAACTACCGATTCGCCAGAGAGGTGAAACGAGAAGCTCGAAGGCTGGAAAACATTGGCTACAGCAAGATGGATCGACGCGCCTCGATCAACCGCGGTCATCGTCGGGGCTACGACCCCGACCAGCGCAAACTCTGGCGACGCGAGAGCCAGAAAATGCACTAGGAATTCTGAAAACCCTTCAACTCACCACGACTCGCGTTCGTGGTGTTTGGCAATATCAAGATGGCAAAAAAAGCCTGCTTGAGAAATTGTCGCCTCATTCGCCGCTTGCGGCGCGATGAAGCGCCTCGGATCCCAAAGCGAATCCGAGGGGACATTAGATTCCTCGAAGGCCGGATCGGATACCGCGACGAGTGGTACGGTCCGACAGACGAAGTCGGTCTAAGACTTCGCCGGCGAGATCGTGAGTTCGAGCGTCGAGAATGGCTCGACAATCGTCTCGAAGACACTGTCGAAGCCGCCTGACTATTTCCTTCACCGTACGCCGGTTCTCTCGAACCGGTATTTTTTTTACAAAAAAGACGTGGCCAAAAACCACGTCTTTCCCAATTTCTAAAATTTTAAATAATAAACTTCCTTAACTAAATAATTCGATAATTCGAAAATTTAATAATTTCAACCAACCGCCTCAATCTCCACTTCCCCATCGTCATCAATATGCGCTAACAACATCTTAACTTCCATCTCAGAATTTTTGCTTTCGATAATTTCTTTGATTTTTTTCATTTCGGAAACCTGAAATTCTTTTTCAGCTTCAAGATTTTCAAAAGCCGAATGACCGCCGTAAGCGCCGCAATCCATGTGATGCATTAAGAGCACGGTTTTTGTATCGTGAAGTTTTTTTGAGAGACCGATTTGCGTGGCCACAAAACCATCGGGATTGACCAAAACATCTTTACCGGCGCCGGCAACCGAAATCATATCGCAATCGCCAGGCAAATGATTTTCTTCCAGCCATTCATCGACAGCTTTTTGGAGACGGAAGTCCATGCAACGGATGAGGGCGTGGTGGCAGTGGTGCATATTGGGAGTGATGGAGTGACGGGAGTGGTGGAGTGATGGAGTGGTGGGGTGGTTGGAAAATCTTTTTTTAAAAAAATTCTCCTTCACTCCATCACTACAACACTCCACCACTTCAACACTTTAATTATTAATAACCTGATGTGGAACTTTTCGTTTTTTCATCGCTACCTTATAACGAGCTAATTCGCGTTCAAGAGCGGCAGCGGCAGACATAGTGGCGACGTCGTCGACCAGGCGTTTTTCGGCCAGAATTTTTCTGGCGTCGTCGCGAGCTTTTTCGATTTTCTCAAGTTCAAGTTCCTCCACCCGTTCAGCTGTATCGGCCAAAATCACAATTTGATTGCCTGGACGAACTTCAAGAAAGCCGGTGGAAATAACCAGCAACTGTTCTTCGCCAGCCTGTTTCAAACGCATCTCACCCGGTCGAAGCGAAGTAACAAGTGGAATATGATCCGGCAACACGGTGATTTCACCGGTTTCGGTCATAACACTCAAAGACTCAGCTTCACCTTCGAAGACAATGCGTTCTGGTGTGACAATTTTTATTGTGAGTTTTTTCATATTTTTGTGATTACGGATTTTTACAGATATACAGATATTGCAATTTGTACCAAAAAAAACCAAATCCGTATATCCCCGATAATCCGTAATCAAAAGCTATACCACCTCTTCAATTCCCCCGACCATATAAAACGCCTGTTCTGGTTTGTCATCATGCTTGCCCTCCAAAATTTCTTTGAAGGCACGAACTGTGTCGGCGAGTTTTACATATTTGCCTGAACGACCAGTAAAGGTTTCAGCCACAGCAAATGGTTGGGACAAGAATTTTTGCATTTTGCGAGCCCGGTTAACAATAAGTTTATCTTCTTCGGACAATTCTTCCATACCAAGAATGGCGATGATATCCTGCAAATCTTTGTAACGTTGTAAAACTTTTTGTACCTGACGAGCGACTTGATAATGTTCTTCGCCAACAATGACCGGATCAAGAACTGTAGAAGATGAGTCGAGCGGATCGACGGCTGGATAAATACCAAGAGCTGCGAGTTCGCGAGCCAGCACCACAGTTGAATCAAGGTGACCGAAAGTGGTGGCCGGAGCTGGGTCAGTTAAGTCGTCAGCTGGCACATAAACCGCTTGAATGGAGGTAATGGAACCTTTTTTGGTGGAAGTGATACGTTCCTGAAGAGCACCCATTTCAGTGGCCAAGTTTGGTTGATAACCCACAGCCGATGGAATACGACCAAGGAGCGAAGAAACTTCGGAACCGGCTTGAGTGAAACGGAAAATATTGTCGACGAACAACAGAACATCACGACCTTCGTCATCACGGAAGTATTCAGCCAAGGTCAAACCCGAAAGAGCCACGCGAGCACGGGCACCTGGAGGTTCGTTCATTTGTCCGAAAACCGTGGCGGTTTTTTCTAACACACCAGAATTTTTCATTTCATGATACAAGTCATTGCCCTCGCGAGTACGCTCACCGACGCCGGCAAAAACTGAATAGCCGCCATGCTCTTTGGCAATGTTGTGGATGAGTTCCTGAATAATAACGGTCTTTCCCACACCAGCGCCACCGAACAAACCGATTTTTCCACCTTTCAAAAACGGACAGATAAGATCAATGACTTTGATACCGGTCTCAAAAATTTCGTACTTGGTTGATTGTTCTATAAACTCTGGTGCCGGTCGATGGATTGGCGAACGCTTCTTGGTTTTTGGGGCTGGCATGTCATCAATTGGCTCACCAGTCACATTCAACATGCGACCCAGAGTTTCTGGACCAACTGGCATGCTGATCGGACCGTCGAGAACCTCAACCTCCATACCGCGACGTAAGCCGTCCGTGGAAGACATGGCAATGGTTCGAACCAAACCAGAACCAAGGTGTTGAGCCACTTCAAGGATCAATGAATTTTCACCCGGTCGTTTGATTTCGAGCGCCGTATAAATTTTTGGCAACTCGCCTTCGAACCGAACGTCGATAACTGGTCCGATGATTTGGGCGATGGTGGGTTTTTGTTGTGTGGACATAGTAGTGAGAGTGATGGAGTGATTTAGTGACGGAAGTGATGGAGTGGTGGATTTTTCAATTTGATTTTATTTTATTTAAAATTGTCACTATCTTTTAAACTATTAATATGATTATTAATTCCGACATTAAATCCCCAATATCTGTTTTCTAGTTCTTTTAAATCTTGATCCGAAATATATCCTAAATCTTTAGCCAAAATTAAATGGGAAATTGTTTCATGCAACGAGCCTCTGGCCTGAATAAGAAATCGACATAAATCTTTTGTAGTAGACCGACCCATTCCTTCAGCGATATTAGCCGCAATCGATACAGCCGAAGAACGAAGTTGCGAAATGATATTATATTTTTCAAAATCTGGAAACTTTTCAATAATTCGATAAATTTCTTTAACAAGCAATCGACTTTCCTGCCAAGTCCGTAAATCAAGAAAATTATTTATCATAAATTTATTTTAATCAACCAATCCATCACTCCATCACTTCAACCACCACTCCATCACCTACTCCAACGCCGCTTTACCTCCACTGATCTCCGCGATTTCGCGGGTAATGGCGGCTTGGCGGAATTGATTATATGTAAAGGTTAATGAATCGATCATGTCACCGGCCGCATCTGAAGCATTGCGCATGGCCAGCATACGGGCTGAGTGTTCGGAAGCAGCTGATTCGAGCACGGCTTGATAAACCATAGTTTCAACCAAACGCGGAAGCAGACGGTTAAGGACGGCTTCTGGATTTGGTTCAAATTTGTATTCCTTAGGGGCAACATGGGCCTCAGGGGCGGCAAGGGCTTTTTTTTGTCTGTCATCCTGAGCCAGAGAAGGATCTCGCTCGCCCTTCCGTAGCCCGGCGGAGGAGGGCCGCGTATCATTAAATTCATTTACCGAACCCAATGGCAACAATTCTAAAACCACTGGCTGTTGATTTACGGCGGAAATGAAATCGGTGTAGGCTAAAATTACCTGATCGTATTTTTCTTTTATAAAATCTTCGACCGCCATTTTTCCGATTGGTAATGTCTCCTCAAACTTCGGGTTATTTGTAATACCGGAAAAACTTGCGACAAGATTTAATTTCAAACGTCGAGCTGTATCTGCACCCTTGCGACCAACCGCAATCACATCAATATTTTCTGAACCGCTATCTTTTACGATTTGAGCGACTTTTTTATTTATGTTGGCATTGATGCCGCCAGCCAAACCGCGATCAGAAGTTAAAAGAAGCAAAAGAACCCGTTGGCTCTTTTTTTCTTTTCTGAGTAGTGGATGCAAAGAAACATCAATAACTGCACCGATTGAGGCGACAGTATCCCAAGCCAAACGAGCAAAAGGTCGCGACATTAAAACCGAAGACACGGCCTTACGCATTTTGCTGGCCGAGACCAATTCCATGGCCTTAGTGATCTTACTGGTGTTTTTAACGGACTTGATCCGACGACGGATCGCCCGGGTGCTTAGTGCCATAGGTGGAGTGGTGGAATGGTGATTGAGTGATTGAGTGATTGAGTGGTGGAGTTATTGGAAAGTTATTTTTTAAAAAATACCTCCTTCACTCCATCACTTCGTCACTTTATGCCAACACTCCATCACTTTATTATTTTCCGGCAAAAACTTCCTTAAACTCAGCAATCGCTTGTTTCAAACTTTCTGAAGTTGCCTCTGATAAATCTCTTTCGGTTTTAATTGTCTCGAGCAAACCGTTCTTTTCGGCTCTCATAAAGTTATGAAAACCGACTTCCCAGGCTTGAACTTGTTCAACCGGAACTTCGTCGATTAAACCGTTGGTGACAGCATAAAGAATTGTGACCTGGTTTTCGAAAGGCATTGGTTGATACTGTGGCTGCTTGGTAACTTCGACCGCGCGACGACCGCGTTCAATTTGTTTTTTAGTGCTTTCATCAAGGTCGGTAGCAAACTGAGCGAAAGCCTCGAGTTCACGGAACTGAGCCAAGTCCAAACGAAGTTTACCGGCGACTTTCTTCATAGCTTTGGTTTGCGCGGCCGAACCGACACGAGAAACCGAGATACCAATGTTCAAAGCCGGGCGAATACCGCGATAGAACATATCGGTTTCCAAGAAAATCTGACCGTCGGTAATGGAGATGACGTTGGTTGGAATGTAAGCTGAGACGTCACCGGCCTGAGTTTCAATAATTGGCAAAGCAGTTAAAGAACCGCCACCGTTTTTCTCATCAAGACGAGCGGCGCGTTCTAGTAAACGAGAGTGCAGGTAAAAAACGTCGCCTGGATAAGCTTCACGACCTGGTGGGCGGCGAAGCAATAAGGAAATTTCGCGATAAGCCCAAGCGTGTTTGGAAAGGTCGTCGTAAATCACCAAAACATCTTCGCCTTTGGCCATAAAATATTCACCAATGGCACAACCGGAATATGGGGCGATAAATGACATTGGAGCTGGGTCTGAAGCACCGGCAATGACGATGGTGGTGTATTCCATGGCACCGGCTTCTTCAAGACGGGCCACAATTTTGGCAATCTTGGATTCCTTTTGACCAATGGCTACGTAAATACATTTTATGTTCTCGCCTTTCTGGTTCAAAATTGTATCGATGGCCAAAGCAGTTTTACCCACCTGACGATCGCCGATAATAAGTTCGCGCTGACCGCGACCGATTGGGATCATGGCATCGATACATTTAATACCGGTATGGAGAGGCACGGTAACTGATTTTCTGGTCATGACACCTGGAGCGATTTTTTCGATTGGTTGATAAACCTCAGCTTTGATTGCACCCTTACCATCAAGCGGATTGCCGAGCGGATCGATAACCCGACCGACCACTTCATCAGAAACCGGGACCGACAAAATACGACCAGTTGATTTAACGGTGTCACCTTCCTTAATTTCCGAAGCGTCGCCAAGAATGATTGAACCAACTGTTTCCTCTTCCAAGTTCAAAGCCACCCCATAAACATCACCCGGAAACAAAAGCATTTCCGAGGCCTGACATTCGGAGAGACCGCTAATGCGGGCCACGCCGTCACCAACGGAAATAACCGTACCAACTTTTTCTTCCTTGGCTTCGGTTTTGAAAGCCTCGACCTGTTTTTTTAAGGCGGAGATAATGTCGTTTTTTGTGACCATATTTTTTTATTAGAGAGGAATCGAATTACTAATATTGGCGAATATACGAATTTGGAATGCACCCGCCTGTCATCCTGAGCCAGAGAAGGATCTCGCCACGTGATGCCAATCCAAATTAGTATATCAGTATCAAATTCGTAATTCGCTTCCTCAACTACTTTATCAAACTATTTTTAAGTGAATTTAAAGCCCCGGAAATTGAGCTGTCGAAAATTCGATCGTCGATTCTGACAATGGCGCCACCGATAAGTTCGGGATCAACCAGTTCTATGACTTCGGCACCAGCAACAGCTTTTTCTAAAGCCTGACGAGATTTTTCTGACAACGGATGAGCCGAGGTTATTGTAACATTGGCGGCACCGTATTTTTCTTTCCAGACCGAATCCATACTGCGAACAATATCGCGCCAAAAAGACAACAGACGCTGTTCGGACAAATAAGAAATGAATTCAGCGACAATCTTTTCCATTTCTTTTTCGGTTTTGTCCTCAACGGCCTCAACCAGCACCAAAGCAAATTTTCTGGCATTAATTTTTTTCATAAAATTTAGAGTCGTGGAGTCTAGAAAGTCGTGGAGTTGTGGAGTGAAGGGATTTATTATTCTAAGAAATAATTTTCCATAACTCCCTCCTACGCTCACGCCGAGCTTCGGAGGGCAAGCCACCTTCCACCACTCCATGACTCCATCACTTCCTACACCAACTTATCCACCGCCTGCTCAGCCAACTTCTTAGATTCTTTTTCTGAAATCGATTCCTTTAAAACTTGTTTGGCGGCGGCCACAGCAATTTCGGCAATTTCGGTTTTAACTTCACGAATCATAGCTTCTTTTTCTTTGACTAATTGTTCCTTACCAGATTTAACAACTCGTTCAACTTCAACCTTAGCCGCCACTAAAATATCATTCTTGCGAGCTTCGGCTGTACCCTGAGCTTCTTCGATCCGATGTGAAGCTTCGGCTTTGGCGGCTGAGATAACTTCGTGTCTTTCGGTTTCCAATTTAGCGACACGTTCTTCAACTTCCTTAGCCTGTTTCATACTCTTCTCGATGGTCTCGGCTCGTTTGTCGAGCATTTTAACCACTGGCCCGTAAATCCATTTCCAAAAAACCAGCAAGACGATCACAAAGTGAACGAGCTGAGCCAAAAATAATTTTAAATTTATTCCAAGAGCCGCAATACCACCAGTCTCTTCGACGGCGTTCGCAACTTCTTGAACAGCTTGAGCTTCGACTGACATAAAAAGGGAGGGAAAGAGAATTAAAGAGGCGGAAAGTGAGGGAGAATTAATCAACAGGCTTCGAGTAATCAAAAAATTGATTACTCGTCAGTCTGTTGATTACAGAACGAATTGAATGATAAGAGCCACGACCAAAGCGTAAATGGCGATAGCTTCGGCGAAAGCCATACCAAGTAGCATAGGCACGAGTAACTTACCGGCCGCTTCCGGATTGCGACCGATTCCTTCCATGGCTTTGGAACCAATAAGACCGATGGCCAAAGCTGGGCCGATACCGCCGATGGCAATTGAAAGAGCCGAGGCAAGCAATTTGAGCATTTCTGCGTCCATAAATTTTTGGGTTAATTATTTAATTATTATTAAAGTGATGGAGTATTGAGAGTGATTTAGTGTTGGAGTAAAGGAATCGTTATTGTCAAAAAAACCGACAAAACCACTCCATCACTCCAACACTCCATCACTTTTCAACGACTATGCATGTTCTTCTTCACCATGGGCATCAGTCATTGATTTCATAAACACCAAGGTCAACATAGCAAAAACTGTGGCCTGAATGACTCCCACCAACAATTCCAGAAACATGAATGGTAAAGGTACAACAAAGGAAATCAAACTATAAATAACTGTCAGCAGAACCTCGCCAGCAAAGATGTTACCGAACAATCGAAGTGAGAGCGACAACATTTTAGCAAATTCACTGATAATTTCCAGTAGGCCGACGCAAAACTCGACACAGGCCACAATTATGGCCATAGGACCGTGTTTGATGGCGCGAAAAATACCGCGGATATTTATGAATTTACTGATGTAACCAATAAAACCCAAACTGAGCATGCCAAAAATATGAGCCGCAGCCACGGAAAAAATAGCAATGGCTAAAGTAAAATTCAAGTCACTGGTGGCTGGGCGGAAAAGCGGAATCAAAATTCTTTCACCGTGTTCAACTTCCCAAATACCAATCGAACCAATGCCTGGAAATAGCCCCATCCAGTTAGAAACTAAAATGAAAAAGAAAAGTGAGGCACAAATTGGAAAAAATTTTCGCGTTCGTTCACGATCACCAACCACTTCCTCGGCTTTCTGCAGCAACATCTCAATTGAAAAATCCACCAAATTTAAAAAACCGCGCGGGGCCAGACTGGCTCGCTTTCTCACTATCAATCCAACGATCACGAATAAAACAATACCGATCCAAGCGTTGATCATGGAATTTGTAATGGGCAGACCCGCGAGGTAGAAAATTGGTTCAGCAGCCACCGAAATCATACTTTATCTTTCTTAGTACCGGCTTGATTAAGAATCTCAAATTGTTTGGCGTAATCCTTGGCTTTTTTTTGGATGACCAGATAAGTGGAAACAAAAGCGGCGATTAGACCAATTATTAAAAACCATGGCGTGGTTCCAAGTTTTTTATCCAACCAAATACCACCAAAAGCGGCAATAACCGCCGGCACCGCAATAACTATGCCAAAATCACTCATAACTCGCACAGCAAAGCGATAATAAGCAGCATCGGAAGTCTTTTTTGGTCTCGATTCAACAGTTTCGCTCATAAAAAAAGCGCCTTTAGTATAGCCCAAGGTCGCAATTTTGACAACGGTAAATTGATTTTGGGGTGTGAATATGTGTTGGAAATGTCTAATTTCTAATGTCTAATGACAAATGATGGAGGTTTTTATAAAAATTCCGCTCTGGTTAAAAAATTCGGTATTAGGTTATTTGGCTTAATTATTTTTCAAACGACACGATTTCCTTGACAAAATGACTAATTTTTGATATCATTTCATGTTTCGCGACACACACCTGATGTGCTACAAATGTCATGTGTGTCCGAAAATATCAGCCAAACAAACGATCATCGTCAGAGAAAGGGAGAAAACATGAACCACGATTCACGCATAATTGACCCGTCTCTCAGATTTGAAGTCGGAGACAAGGTCATGGCACGAATCCTCGGAGAGGACGAGAGTCATCACGGCCGAACGGATTGGTATCAAGACCCTCTACACTTCACGGCCTTATCACCTGAAGATCCTTTCGAGGTCACCTGGGTGGAAAACATCGAAGACAAGTGCACGTGCAGTGCGGGAATGAAACCTCCAAGCCAGCATCAACGTTCCTGTGCAATCTTTGACAGCGTCTGGTGGTTGGAATGTGGGCAGAGGATCAGGACGATCCGAACCCTGAGCGCCCCGATCCCCCATGAGTGCAATCGTGACGAACAAGGACGACAGTTCGGCCCCGGACAGGCCTCGCTGGCAAAGAGGTGGACCTCTGAAGCCGCCGCCGCCCGCCGCGCACGGCAGGAAGAACTGCTGCCGGGGAGCAGCACCCTCGCCGATCAGAGAAAAGTTCGTGGAACCGTTCTGGCCGGTGAACTTCCTGTCGGATGGTTCGTCTGGGAAGGCACTCATGGACGAAGCGGAAGCACCGATCTTGTTGAAGAACTGAGGAAAACGGGCAGCAATGTCGTCGTAGTCCTTGCTCTTCCCATCTTTAAGAAGAATGGACGCCTTGTACAGAAAGGCGAGGACGCCTGGAGAACTACTGACGGCACCTCAGTTGCTGAGATCGTGATGGATGCCTGTGGCAAATATCGCCTCCCGCTGTTCGTGCTTTGCCCCATGGATATCGGGGGCTGGGATCAAATCACACCCAGTATGGCCGCAAATGCGGCCGTACCTCGACCACTCCGAGACCATTGCCGCTGCTACCTGCCCAGCCTCCCGTTCATGAGCACCTTCGGGGCTGTGAATTACGAAACTAAAAAATAATCAAATTTTAAACCAAACCAAAAATTATTCACTGTTAAAGTGAATTTTTTGTTTTAAGGAATTGTCACACAATTGAAACGTCGTTTTGGAAGTAATTGGAATGGAGAGAAGAA
>JAZDHJ010000001.1:0-2996 GCA_043805995.1 Candidatus Uhrbacteria bacterium | reverse complement strand
CCGATTCTTCAACTCCTTAATTTGATTTTCAACTTCGGAAAGTTTAATCTTACAACCCTTGGCCAAGTCCAAACCGCGTTCGAATTTTTTCAAACCCTCGTCAAGATCAGCTTCACCTTTTTCAAACCAGGCGGTGATTTGTTCGAGTTCTTCAAAAGCTTTGGAGAAATCAACTTTGTTATTTTTAGCAGTAGCCATAAATTATTTTGATTCAGGATCAAGCGGATCTGTGCTAGCGTCATACTCAGGGCCATCGGCCACGCCATCACCGTCAGAATCCGAATTATTTGGATCGGCATCCATAAACCATTCATTCAAATCGTCCAAACCATCACTGTCAGTATCGGTCAAATTTGGATCAGAACCGAAATCGGTTTCTTCTTCGTTGGTCAGTCCATCACCATCAAGATCCTCTTCGGACACCGTACCAAAACTGAAATCTCCTAATTGTTCTATTAAAGAATCAATCATCGCCGAAAAAAAATCAGCGTAAGACATGATTTTTTTTGGCACTTCAAGTTTGACTGGTTGATTGTATTCACTCAAAGACAAATCCAAACTAGCTGTTCCAACTTCTCCATCCTCACTTGGAATAAAGGCGGCGCTCAAAACCAAATGCCGCGGCAAATAATCCTTACGGCCTAACCAAATTTCACCAGAAACCGTCTGGGTTTTTGTTAAAATTTCCATCGCTTGATCGGACGATGAGGTGCCGCCAGAATAAAGTTTTCTGGTGGCCACGTAAGAAACCAGAGCTTCTTTATCCAAATCAACCAAATAATGGAAACAGTCTTCACCGTTAACTTTTTCGTTTTTCAACTTTTTGGTGACCTTAAAAAAATCTGTCTCGACAAACAAAGTCTCTAACTTGGCTTTATTCTCATCAGAAATGACCGGAGTGTTTTCTTCGATTTGAGCCGCCGCTTCGTCCATGGTGCTATCAAACTCTTCCCAACCGGTTTCGCTTAAACTAAGCCAGGAATCACCCAAGGCTGTTAAGACAGAATTTAAATCTTCGTTAGAACTATCGACACTACTTATTTTAAAATATTCTTTTTTGTTTAACGACAACCAATCACCGGCCAGAAATTCGGCCTTGGTTTCCAAATTTTTAAGAGAGAACTTTATGGAAAAGCCCGAAGTTTCATCGGCAACTTTTGGGGCACTAATTTGGCCTGAGGCTTCAAAACTAATCTTGCCCGGAACGTCAGAAGAAAAAGTGGTTAAATCGCTCGGAATAAATTCGGAAATAACTGAGTTTTCTTCTGAGGCATCGGAAACAAGCGAAACATTATAAGCCACCGATTCAACATCGAGCACCGCCTCGCGCATACTGCGCATAACTTTTTCCGGCGCCGGATTTAAATAGGTCCAAGCAAAATAACCGCCGACACCTAAAATCAAAACCGCCGCTACAATAAAAAAAGGCATTAGGGCTTTACCATTGCCTGGAGTTGGTGTGGATAAAGATGGAGCTGTGGTGACAGGCGAGGCGGGTGGAATTGTTGTGGACAACACAGGCTCGATTTTTTCGGACTCGGGATTGGGTAGAGACATAAAGTTTAAATTAATTTTTGTCGACCAAGACCGTTGATCCTAAGAACCTCGGCCTCGAGTTCGCCTTGAGATAATTTTACCTTGATTTCCGCACCACTGACAAGCGTCGAAGCATCCTTAACCACAACACCGCGACAAGTGACAATTGAGTAACCGCGGGCCAGAACTTTTTTTGGATCGACGCTGGTCAAAAAACGCGTCGCCGAAGACAATTGTTCAATAAAACGCGGCAACCAATTATCAACTCGATCGAAAAGTTGTTCGGTTATTCGTACTAAATTTTCTCGCTGTTTATCGGCGGCTGAAAAAATAAAATGAATGGCTCGCTCAACCAAAAGCTGACGATCACCAAGCGCATCCTGTAAACGATTATCAATGCGGTGAATCATGGTTTCAACTTCGTAAATAACTTCCTGACGGTTTGGCACGACGCGCTCGGCGGCGTTTGACGGTGTCGAAGCTCGGACATCAGCAGCATAATCACAGAGTGATTCATCACGCTCGTGACCGACACCACAGATGACCGGAATCTTGGAACTAAAAACTGCACGAACAACTTGCTCATCATTGAAGGCGGCAAGATCCTCAAGACTACCACCACCGCGAGTTAAAACTAAAACCTCGGGTCGATCTTTTTCTGACAAGTTGTTAAACGAGCGAAAAGCCGCCAAAATTTCTGGCACCGCTTCCCGCCCCTGCACATGAACATGCGAGAAAAGAACTTCGACTCCGCTCCAACGATTGTTCAAAATTCGAATGAAGTCACCATAAGCCGCGGCGTCGCGCGAAGTTATTAAACCAAGGCGAGCTGGGAATCTCGGCAACGAACGTTTGCGAGAAATTTCGAAAATTCCTTCCTCAGTTAACTTCTTTTTTAAAAGTTCGTAAGCTCGCTTGAGTGTACCATCACCAACCGGTTCCATTTTCTGAACGTCAATTTGAAAATTACTCCACTTGGTAATGGCCGGCGGTCCCCAAACTCGCACCCGCATACCATCTTCAAAAACTCCGCTAACTTTAAAAGTTGTGGCAAAACAACCGACACGAGAAGCTGAATCATTTTCATCTTTCAGGGTGAACATGATCCACTTACCATCTTTGACTTTGTAATCAGAAATCTCACCTTCAATCGCAAAAGTATAACCATCAATATTCAATTTAAGAACTTGGTTGGCCAGCTTAAGATATTCGGCAACTTGGAGGATTGGTTCGGGGGTGGACATAGTTTTTTTTGGAGGGACGGAAGGCCTCGCCTGTAGGCCAGGCTATGGCCGAAGGGGTTAAAGGCCTCGCCCGTAGGCTATGGCCGAGGGGGTTGCAGGGAGGTTTTCAGATTGGATTGGAGAAGGTTCGAAATGTCCTAAAGGTGTTAAAGGTATTAAAAGGATTGGTTGATTGGATACGTTTTTTAATTTCGTTTCAAAAACCTAAACCAATAC